>NZ_CAXBJS010000032.1:0-20888 GCF_963976025.1 uncultured Arenimonas sp. | reverse complement strand
GCCAGTCGGTGCCGCTGCCGGAAACCGTGCTCGCCGCCTGCGCGGGCTGAGTGCTTCAGGGCGCCGAGCGGCGCACCGGGAACTCGGCGAACAGGCGCCGGCCGTCGGCCAACACCAGCCGCACGCGCGCCACGTCACCCTCGGCCAGCGGCCGCAGCGGCCGCATCAGCATCAGGTGCAGGCCGCCGGGTTCGAAGCGAAGCGATTCGCCCGGCGCCAGCACCAGCTTGCCGGCGGGTCGCATGCGGCTAACGCCGCCTTCTTCGACGGTGCGGTGGATCATCGGCATGCCGAAGTCCAGGCTTTCCACGTCCACCACTTCCACCGCGGTCTTGCAGTCGTTGCGCAGCACCAGGTAGGCCGCCAGTGACCTGGCGCCCGGCGGCGCGGCGCGCACCCAGGGCGATTCAATGGTGGGCCGGCAGTCGTCGGCGGCCACCGGCGCGGCGGCGGCGAAGGCCGGAACTGAAGCCAGCATCAACAGGGCCAACCCCACAGGGAAGCGTCGTACGTTCATGGGCCTATGATAATCCGACGACTGCATGGGAGCACTGAATGAACCGCCACCTGCTTGCCCTGGCCACCGCCGCCGCCCTGGTTACTCCGGCCATGGCCACCGAACCGACCCGCCTGACCATCTACAGCGGTGATTTTGATGCCGTCGCCCGCTCCGGCGGCTATCCCGCCAACGCCGGCCACGCCCTCGTGGACACGCCCCTGGCCTGGGACCTGAAGTCCGGCGACAACACCGTGCGTTATTCGCGCCTGCCGCAGGCCCTGGATGCCAGTTCGGTGCGCCTGGAGCCGCGCGGCAAGGCCAGCGTGCGCGGCCAGCGCTACGACTTCGCCCTCGCCGACCAGGACGCGCTGCTGCGCCGGGCGATCGGCCAGACCGTCACCGTTGAACAGGGCGTCGGCAACGGCCTCGAACGCCATACCGGCACCCTGCTGGCCGCCGGCAACGGCCTCACCCTGCAGCTGCCCGACGGCCGCGTGAAGGTGCTTTCCAGCTACGCCAGCTTCGAACTGCCGGCCCTGCCCGAAGGCCTGGCCGCCGAACCCGGCCTGGCCTGGACGATTGCCTCCCCGTCTGCGGGCCGCGAAAGTTTCGACCTCAGCTACGCCACCGGCGGCCTGGCCTGGCGCGCCGAATACCAGGCCACGCTGCGCGGCCAGGGCAAGGCCTGCCGCATGGACTTCGACGGCGCCGCGATGGTGGCCAATACCTCGGGCATGGACTTCAAGAGTGTTGGCCTGAGCCTGGTCGCCGGCCAGCCCAACCGCGTTTCCGAAGGTGGTTACGCCGCGCCGATGGCCGCCAAGGCCGAACGCATGATGGTTGCCGACGCCGCGCCCTCGCCCGAGGCCTCGGGTGAATACCACGCCTACCGCCTGCCCGGCACCGGCGACCTGCCCACCGGCAGCGTGCAGTGCCTGCCGCTGGTGGACGCCGCCACCGGCGTCGCCTGCGAACGCCTCTACGAAACCCGCTCGCCGATGGGCGAATGGCAGCCGCCGCAGCCGATGATCGACCCCAACTACAACCGCCAGGAAGGCGGGCAGCCGGTCATCGCGAACCTGAACTTCGAGAACGCGAAATCCGCCGGCCTCGGCCTGCCCCTGCCCGCCGGCCGCGTGCGCGTGTTCGACGGCAAGGACTTCCTGGGTGAAGCCGCGCTGGGCCACACGCCGGCACAGGCGAAAGTTTCGCTGGCGCTGGGCACGGTCTTCGACATCACCGCCGAACGCGAACGCACCGACTTCCAGCTCGACCGCAGCGGCCGCACGATGACCGAAAGCATCGTGCTGACCCTGCGCAACGCCAAGGACGAGGCGGCGACGGTGCACGTGCGTGAAGTGCTGTCGCGCTGGACCGACTGGGAAATCACGCAAAGCAGCGTGCCGGCGAAGAAGCTCGACGCCCAGGCCGCCGGCTTCGAAGTGGCGGTGCCCGCCGGTGGCCAGACCCAGCTGCGTTACACGGTGCGCTATCGTTGGGCCCCCGACGTCCGCCTGCCCTGAGGTCCCGCCATGCTCCAGATCCATCGCCACGGATCCATCCATGAAATCCAGCTGGCCCGCCCCCCGGTCAATGCACTGACGCCGGAACTGCTGTCGGCCCTGCGCACCGCGGTGGAATCGGCGCCCAAGGAAGGCGCGCGCGCCATCATCCTGTCCGGTGGCGCCAAGGTGTTTTCAGCCGGCATGGACGTGCCGCACCTGATGTCGCTCGACGCCGCCGGTTTGAAGGCCGGCTGGGCCTCGCTGTTCGCCGCCGCCCGCGCCATCTCCGCTTCGCCGGTACCGGTGGTCGCCGCCCTGACCGGCCACAGTCCGGCCGGCGGCTGCGTGCTGGCGCTGTGCTGCGACTACCGCATCATGGCGCGCGGCCCCTTCCGCATCGGCCTGAACGAAGTGCAGGTGGGCCTGGTCGCGCCCGACGCCATCCAGCACCTGATGCGCCGCGTGGTCGGCACCTACCGGGCCGAACGCCTGCTGGTGGCCGGCGAACTGGTCGAGTCCGAACAGGCCCTGGCCTATGGCCTGGTCGACGAACTGACCGACGCCGAACATGTCAGCCAGCGCGCCCTGGTCTGGCTGGAAGAACTGCTGAAGCTGCCCGCGCAGGCGATGCTGGCCACCCGCGCCCTGGCCCGGGCCGACCTGGTGTCGGCGCTTTCGTCCTTCCACGACGACGACCTCGACGGTTTCCTGGACGAGTGGAATTCGCCGCAAACCCAGGCCGCCCTGCAGGCCCTGGTCGCCCGGCTGGGCAAGTGAGGGCACGCCGCTGGCTCGCGCCGGCGGTCATCGCCTGGGCCTGCCTGGCCCTGGCGGCTTGCCGGGAGCCGGTTCCCGCCGACTATTCGCAGTACATCGGGCACTGGCGCGGCGACGGCGTGCGCCTGGTGCTGCAGCCCGACGGCCAGGCCAACTACGAACGCGTGAGCGAAGGCTCGCGCACGCGCATCCAGGGCCCGGTGCACGGCTTCGACAAGGAAGGTTTCAGCATCGGCGTCGGCCTGTTCAGCGCGCGCTTCAAGGTGCAGAAGCCACCGCATCTTTCGCAGGGCCGCTGGCGCATGACCGTGGACGGTCACGAACTGGTGCGCGTGGAAATCCTGCCGATGCGCCCCGACCGCGACAGCTATTCGCTGTAGGCCTCAGGCGCCGGTGGCGACCGGCCGCGAACGATCGGCCACCCAGCCGCTCCACGAGGCCGGATAGATGCGCGCGCCGTGCAGGCCGGCATGTTCCATCGCCAGCAGGTTGTGGCAGGCGGTGACGCCGGAGCCGCAGGACAGCACCACGTCTTCGGGCTTGCGGCCCTGCAGCAGGCGGGTGAACTGACGCAGGAGTTCGTCGGGCGGCTGGAAGCGGCCTTCGCTCAGGTTGGCGGGAAACGGACGGTTGCCGGCGCCGGGAATGTGGCCGGCGACCGGATCGAGGTTGTCGAATTCGCCGCGGAAACGCTCCGGCGGCCGCGCATCGAGCAGCCAGCCCGGTGCTTCGCCCAGCCGCGCCTGCACCTGCTCCGTGGACAGGTAAGCGTTGCGGTCGTAGTGGCCGGGATAGGCCGGCACCGGCGTTGGTTCGCGCGTATCCACCGGCAGGCCCAGCGCACGCCAGTGCGCGAAACCGCCGTCGAGCACCGCCACGCGGGCATGGCCGAACAGGCGCAGCAGCCACCAGAACCGCGCCGCCGCCATGGCGCCGCTGTCTTCGTCGTAGGCCACCACCTGGTCGCCGGGCGTGATGCCCAAGCGGCCGAGCAGCGCGGCGAACTGCGCCTCGGTGGGCATCGGGTGCCGCCCTTCGGACGCCGGGCCGGGGCGCGACAGGTCGCGTTCGAGGTGGGCGTGGCCCGCACCGGGCAAATGGCCCCGTGCCCAGGCGGCTTCACCGGCATCGACGTCGGACAGGGCGTGCCGGCAATCAACCAGCACCAGTCCCGGCTTGCCCAGGTGGGCGGCCAGGTCCTGCGCGGAAACCAAGGTGGTCCAGTGCATCAGCCCTGCTCCAGTCGTTGCCTGAAATTGACCAGCATCGCGGCCGTGGCGCCCCAGATGCGATGCCCGCCGTAGCGGAATTCAAGTATGCGCCGTTGGCGTCCCTGGAAGTCCACGTCCAGCGCGCGCACGTTTCCCGGGTCGAGCAGGAAATGCAGCGGCACTTCGAAGGCTTCGGCCACTTCGTTCGGGTCGGGCGCGGCGCGGAAACCGTCGCGCACGCTGGCCACCACCGGGAATACGTGGAAGCCGGTGATGGTGACGAAGGGGTCGAGGTAACCCTGCGGCGTCGACAGCGCGCCCGCTAGGCCAACTTCCTCGTGGGCTTCGCGCAGGGCGGCTTCCACCGGGTCGGCGTCGCTGTTTTCGATGCGGCCGCCGGGAAAGGCGATCTGGCCGGCGTGGTGGCGCAGGGCTTCGGTGCGGCGGGTCAGCAGTACCTGCGGGCCACCGGGGCGTTCGACCAGGGCCACCAGCACCGCGGCCTGCCGCAGCGGCAGCCCGGCGGGCAGCAGGTCGGCAAGTTCGGCATGGTTCCAGCCCGGGCCGGGCGGAGGCCGGTCCAGCGGATGCAGGGCTTGGGGAATCCGTTCGAGCAGTTCGAACGGCGGCTTCACACGCGCAGCGCCTCGCGGGCCGGCAGCACGGTTTCCATGATCTGGAGGCGTTCGTCGTCGCCCATCTGCGACCAGCGGGCAATCTCGGCCACGCTGCGGTGGCAGCCTTCGCAGTGGCCGCTGGCATCAAGCTCACAGATGCCGATGCAGGGACTGAGCACGGCGCGACGGTAGCCGGGGGTGGTGGACATCAGGTCAAGACGCAGGGGCCGCGCCGTCGCCGGCGCAGCCCCGCGGTTATTACTGGACGCCTTCGAGCTTGATGTCGAAGACCAGGGCCTGGCCCGGGCCGACCGGCGAACGCGGGTCGTTGCCAAAGGCCTTGTCGGACGGCAGGAACACTTCCCAGCGCGAGCCGGCCGGCATCAGCACCAGGACTTCCTGGACGCCGCGGATCGGGAACTCGCTGACCTTGAACGAGGCCGGGGTCGGGTTCTGCTGGGCGTAGGTGTTGGCGAACTCCTGGCCGGTGGACACCGAACCACGGTAGTGCATGGTCACGGTGCTGGCCGGGGTCGGCTTGGCGCCCGAACCGGTTTCGATCACGCGGTACTGGATGCCGCTGGGCAGCACGGTGATGCCCGGCTTGCCGCGGTTGGCGGCCAGGAAAGCGTCGGACTTGGCCTTGTTTTCGTTGGCGACGCGCTCGAACTCTGCGCGGGCCTGGGCGACCATGCGCTGCTGGAGGCCGGCCAGCTGGCCGTCCATCTGGTCCTGCGGGTGGGCCGGCGCGCGCTTGGCGAAGCCGTCCTGCAGGGCCTTGATGACCTGGTTGATGTCGACGTCAACCTTCTGGTCGGCCAGATCCTTGCCCAGGTCATAACCAATGGCGTAGCTCAGCACCGGCTTGTTGGCCGGCGGGGGCGTCGGCGCATTGGCCGGGGCGGACTGGGCCAGCGCAACGCCGGCACTCAGACCAAAAGCCGCCAGGCAGGCAGCGAACAGACGCAACTTCATCAGGGAATCTCCGTTGGTTGAATGGGGCGGTGTGGTGCCCCGAATGCCGCGCTAGGATAGCCCCCGCGCGGCTGAACCGCCACTGACATCACGCCACCGGCCCCTTTGCGACCGGTGCGCACGCCCCGAGTTCCCCGCTTAACGGAGTTTTACGAAATGGCCTTCAATACCCTGCTCGTCGAGGACAAGGACGGGATCCGCCGCATCACGCTCAACCGCCCCGACAAGCTCAACGCGCTCAACCGCGAAACCCTGACCGAACTGCACGCCGCCTTCTCCGATGCGGCCACCGACGCGTCGGTGCGCGTGGTCGTACTCACCGGCGCCGGGCCCAAGGCCTTTGTCGCCGGCGCCGACATCGCCGAAATGAACGGCCTCAGCCCAGCCCAGGCGCGTGACTTCTCCGCCCACGGCCAGGCCCTGATGACCCGCATCGAACGCCTGGGCAAGCCTGTCATCGCACGCCTGAACGGCTTTGCGCTGGGCGGTGGCCTGGAACTGGCCATGGCCTGCCACCTGCGCATCGCCGCCGACACCGCCAAGGTCGGCCAGCCCGAGATCAACCTGGGCCTGGTGCCCGGTTTCGGCGGCACCCAGCGCCTGCTGCGCCTGGCCGGGCGAGGGGTTGCCCTGGAACTGTGCCTGCTGGGTGCGCCGATCAACGCCGAACGCGCGGCCGGGCTGGGCGTGGTCACCAAGGTGGTGCCGGCCGACCAGCTCGACGCCGAAGTGGACGCCCTGGCCAGCCAGCTGGCCAATTCGGCGCCGCTGGCGCTGCGCGGCATCCTCGACGCCATCGTGCTGGGCGGCGAGGCGCCGATCGATTCCGGGCTTGACCATGAAACCCAGGTCTTCGCGGTCACCTTCTCGACCCAGGACATGAAAGAAGGCACCGACGCCTTCCTGGCCCGCCGCAAGCCCAGCTTCACCGGCCGCTGAGCGGACCCGCGCCGGCCGTGCACCTGCATCGTTTCCACGGCGGCCTGGACCTGCCCGGCCACAAGGCCGAGTCCACCGACGGCGGGCTGCGCCGGCTGCCACCGCCGGCGCGGCTGTACCTTTCGGTGCTGCAGCATGCCGGCCTGCCGGCCGAACCCTGCGTGGCGGCGGGTGATGACGTGGTCCGCGGGCAGCGCATCGCCATCGCCGAAGGCGGCGCCGGCGCCGACCTGCATTCGCCGGTGACCGGGCGGGTGGGCGCCATCGAGGGGCGGCCGCTGCCGGGCACGTCGGGTATCGAAGTCCCCCACATCGTGATCGAAGCCGCGGACGAGGGACCGGTGCAGTCCTTGCCGGCACTGCCCGAAGATGCCGACGCCGACACCCTGCGCGCGCGCATCCGCGACGCCGGGGTGGTCGGCCTGGGCGGCGCCGGTTTTCCTACCGCCGGCAAGCTGGCGGCCACGCGCGCGACGCTGGTGATCAACGGCGCCGAATGCGAACCCTGGATCGCCTGCGACGACGCCCTGCTGCGCGAACATGCACACGAGGTCGTACGCGGCGCCCGGCTGATGGCCCGTGCCAGCGGCGCGGCGCGCGTACTGCTGGCGGTCGAGGACAGCATGCGCGAGGCACTCGCCGCCTGTAGCGCAGCCGTGCAGGCGTTTGGCCAGGACCTGGTCGAACTGGTGGCGGTGCCCACGCGTTACCCCGAAGGCGGCGAACGCCAGCTGATCCAGGTGCTGACCGGCCAGGAGGTGCCGCGCGGCGGCCTGCCACGCGACATCGGCGTGATCGTGCTCAACGTCGCCACCGTGCGTGCGGCCTGGCGCGCGGTGGTGCTGGGCGAAGCCCTGTTCGAGCGCGTGGTCACCGTCACCGGCCCGGGCGTGGCGAAACCGGGCAACTTCATCGTGCCGCTGGGCATGCGGGTGAGCGACCTGGTCGAACACGCCGGTGGTTACACGCCGGGCGCGCGCCGGCTGATGCTGGGCGGGCCGATGATGGGCACCGCCCTGCCCCACGACGATTTCGCCGTCGGCAAGACCCACAACTGCGTGCTGGTGCTCGGCGAAGCACAGCTTCGCCGGGACGACGATGAAATGCCCTGCATCCGCTGCGGCGACTGCGCCAGCGCCTGCCCGTCGCGGCTGCTGCCGCAGCAGCTGCTCTGGCAGGCACGCGCCGGTCGCCTGGACGAGGCGCGCGGACAAGGCCTGTTCGACTGCATCGAATGTGGCTGTTGCGACCTCGCCTGCCCCAGCCATATCCCGCTGACCCAGCAATTCCGCCTGGCCAAGGGTGAATTGCTGGCGCGCGACGCCGATGCCGCGAATGCCGAAGCTGCCCGCCTGCGCTTCGAGGGCCGCCGCGAACGCCTCGAGCGCGAATCGCGCGAACGCGAAGCGCGCCTGGCCGCACGCAAGGCCGCCGCCAGCCCGGATGCCGTGGCGGCGGCGCTGGAACGCGCCCGCGCCAAACGCGCCGCGTCCGACGACGCCGGCGAGCGCCCGTGAGGACCTTCGACACCGCACCGGCCCCGCACCTGCCGCCGCGGCGCAGCGTGCGCGGCACCATGGGCCTGGTGCTGCTGGCGCTGGTGCCGGGCGTGCTGGCGCATGGCTGGTTCTTCGGTCCCGGCATCTTCGTGCAGATCCTGCTGGCGGCTGCGTTCGCGATGAGCTTCGAAGCCGCGATGCTGAAGCTGCGCGGCAAACCGGTGCGGCCTTTCCTTACCGACCTCAGCGCGCCGCTCACCGCCGTGCTGTTCGCACTGTGCCTGCCGCCGCTGGCGCCGTGGTGGCTGGCGGCGATCGGCATGCTGGCGGCGATCGTGTTCGCCAAACATCTGTTCGGTGGCCTGGGCCACAACCTGTTCAACCCGGCTATGGTCGGCCTTGCGGTCGTGCTGCTGGCCTTCCCGCGCGTATTCACGCAGTGGCTGGCGCCGGCGGGGCTGGACCAGGCAATGGGCACGCCGGGCCTGGCCGACACCCTGGTCGCCGTTTTCACCGGCCAGTTGCCGGCGCCCTGGGGCTGGGACACGCTGGCGCAGGCAACGCCGCTCGACACCGTGCGCACGCTCGGCAGCCAGGGCGCGACCCTGGCGGAAATCCGCGACGTGCCGGTGTTCGGTGATTTCGGCGGCCGCGGCTGGGAGTGGGTCGCCAACTTCTTCGCGCTGGGTGGTTTGTTCCTGCTGTTCAAGCGGGTCATCCCCTGGCAGGTGCCGGTGGCGACCCTGGGAACGGTGGTGCTGCTGGCGTTGCCGTTCTGGCTGGCCGATCCGGACCTGCATCCCTTCCCGCTGCAGCACGTGTTTTCCGGCGGCCTGGTGCTGGCGGCGTTTTTCATCGCCACCGACCCGGTCAGCGGCTGCACGACGCCGCGCGGGCGCCTGGTGTTCGGCGCAGGCGTGGCGCTGCTGACCCTGGCGATCCGGCGCTGGGGTGGCTTTCCGGATGGCATCGCCTTCGCCGTGTTGCTGATGAACTGCGCGGCGCCGTGGATTGATGCGCATACGCGCCCGCGCATCCTGGGCGAAGGCCGCGCGCCCAACGGGGACGCCGCGCCATGAAAACCAGCCTGCGCGAATCGCTGCGCGCCGGCGCCCAGCTGGCCCTGGCCGGCCTGGCCGCGGCGGTGCTGCTGGCCGGCACCTGGGCGCTTACCCGCGACCGCATCGCCCAAAGCGAACGCCAGGCGCGACTGCAGGCGCTGGAAATCGTGCTGCCCGCCGACCGCTACGACAACGACCCGATCGCCGACAGCGTGACGGTGAATGCACCCGCCTGGCTGGGCCAGCCCACCGCGACGGTGCATCGCGCAAGGCTCGAAGGCCAAACATCGGCGCTGGTGCTTGAAGCCACCGCGCCGGACGGTTATTCGGGCCCGATCCGCCTGCTGGTGGCGGTGGATCCCGCCGGCACCGTGCTGGGCGTGCGCATCACCGCCCACCAGGAAACGCCCGGCCTGGGCGACGACATCGAAGCCGGGCGCAGCGACTGGATCCTTGGCTTCGAAGGACGATCGCTGGCCGACCCTGCGCGCGAACGCTGGCGCGTGCAGCGCGACGGCGGCCATTTCCCGCAGTTCGCCGGCGCCACGCTGACGCCGCGCGCCGTGGTGTCCGCGGTGCGTCGCGTGCTCGACTTCGTCGCCGCGCACGGTGACGCCGTCCGCGCCGCCGACGCCGGCGCTACACTTTCCTTCGACGACGCCCCCGTCGACCCACCGCCCGCCCGATGAGCTCCGCCACGCCCCGCGCCATCCTCGAATACGGCCTGTCCAGCGGCAACGTCGGCCTGGTGCAGCTGCTGGGCCTGTGCCCGCTGCTGGCGGTCAGCAACAACGCGGTCAATGCGCTGGGCCTGGGCCTGGCGACGGTGCTGGCATTGCTGGTCACCAACACCGCGGTGGCGGGCATCCGCAAGCTGACCCGGCGCGACGTGCGCATCCCCGCCTTCATCATGGTCATCGCGGCGGTGGTGACTTCGATCGAACTTGCCATGCGCGCCTTCCTGCCGCAGCTGCATGCGGTGCTGGGCCTGTTCATCCCGCTTATCGTCACCAACTGCGCGTTGATGGGCCGGGCCGAAGCCTTTGCTTCGCGCAACAACCCGGCCCGGGCCGCACTCGACGGGCTTGCGATCGGCCTGGGCTTCCTGTGGGTGCTGCTGCTTATCGGCGCCCTGCGCGAAATGATCGGCGAAGGCAGCCTGTTCGCCGGCGCCGGCGCACTGCTCGGCCTGCCCGGACTGGAACTGGCGGCGGAAGGTTACCCGGGCTTCGTGCTGGCGATCCTGCCGGTCGGCGCCTTCGTGGTGCTGGCCGGGCTGGTGGCGATCCGCCAGGCCTGGCGCCAACGCGCTGCGGGTGGCGCGGCATGAAGGCAGCCGATCGGATCGAACTGTTCGCGCGCCTGGCCGAACTCAATCCCAAACCGACCACCGAGCTCGAATACAGCACGCCCTTCGAACTGCTGGTGGCGGTCACGCTGTCCGCGCAGGCCACCGACGTCGGCGTCAACAAGGCGACGCGGCGGCTGTTCCCGGTGGCCAATACGCCGGCCGCCATCCTCGCGCTGGGCGAAGAGGGCCTGAAGAAGTTCATCTCGACCATCGGCCTGTACAACGCCAAGGCCGCCAACGTCATCGCGGCCTGCCGCATCCTGGTCGAACAACACGGCGGCGAGGTGCCACGCGACCGTGAATCGCTCGAAGCGCTGCCCGGCGTCGGCCGCAAGACGGCCAACGTGGTGCTCAACACGGCCTTCGGCGAGCCGACGATCGCCGTGGACACGCATATTTTCCGGGTGTCCAACCGCACGGGGCTGGCACCCGGAAAGACCGTACGCGCGGTAGAAGACAAATTGATGAAGGCGGTGCCGGTGCAATACCGGCTCGACGCCCACCACTGGCTGATCCTGCACGGCCGCTACGTGTGCAAGGCACGCAAGCCCGACTGTCCCAATTGTGTCATCCGGGACCTGTGCAGATACCGGGATAAGACAGCGCTGTCTTGATTCTGTCAGCCGGGCGTCACATGACGCCCCTATAAAACCGGCAGCGGGAATCACACCGTTGCCAATCTTCACCGGCATGGACCCGCGACCTCGCCTGGCACGACGGCAGCACGCCGCAGCCCGCACCCCATCCGTTGGAGACCTTTCAAATGGCCGTCCGCAACAAAACCCAATTGCTCTTGCTGACGTTCGGCGCCGTTCTGGCGCTGGGCGCATGCTCCGATGGCGCCGTCGAAGTCGCCTCGCCCGGTCAGGGCGCCTTCCCGCCGCCGCCTCCGCCCCCGCCCCCGCCGCCGCCGCCCCCGCCGCCGCCGACCGGTGGCCCGGCCGCCGACTGCCCGGCCGGCTTCGCCAACGTGGGCACCGTGGCCAACGCCACGCTGCGCAACTGCCAGCTGCCGAACAAGATCACCGGCAACCTGGTCATTCCCAAGCGCGACGGCACCGTTTATTCGATCTCCGGCCGCGTTGACGTGGGCGACGACCAGGGTGGCGACGCCGCCAACCCGATCGCCGGCCGCGAGAAGGGCATCCTGACCGTCGAGCCGGGCGTCACCGTGTTCGGCGCCGCCGGCCTGGACTACATGGTCGTCAACCGCGGTTCGCAGCTGTTCGCCGAAGGCACCTCCAGCGAGCCGATCGTCTTCACCAGCCGCCAGAGCGTCGAAGGCACCACCACCATCGACTCGATCGGCCAGTGGGGCGGCCTCGTGCTGCTGGGCCGCGCGCCGATCAGCAACTGCCCGGGCACCGCGACGCCGGGCACCCCGACCTGCGAAGCCCAGGTTGAAGGCACCAATGCCTTCTACGGCGGCAACCAGGCGGGCGACAACACCGGCCGCATCCGCTACTTCCGCATCATGCACTCGGGCTTCCAGATCCTGCCCAACAACGAGCTCAACGGCATCACGCTGGCCGGCATCGGCAACGGCACGACCTTCGAGTACGTGCAGGTGCACAACAGCTCGGACGACGGCTTCGAGTGGTTCGGCGGCACGGTCAACTCCAAGTACCTGGTGGCCACCGGCAACGACGACGACAGCTTCGACACCGACGTCGGCTACAACGGCGCCCTGCAGTTCGGCATCATCGTGCAGCGCGCCAACGGCGGCGACCGCATGAACGAGACCAGCGCCTCGACCCGCACGCCGGCCTCGAACCCGAAGTTCGCCAACGTTACCTACGTCGGCCGCGCCGGCGGCGGCGCCGGCATCGTCATGAACTCCGGCACCAACAACCAGTACTACAACGCCGTGGTGACCAAGGTCGCCGGCGGCTCCGGTGCCGGCGCCTCGTGCCTGGACGTCGACGACGCCACCACCACCGGCTCGTTCAACTCGGTGTTCTTCTCCTGCCCGCAGCCGTTCGACGACGACGCCAACGGAGCCGCCGCCGCGCTGTTCAACGCCGGCAGCAACAACACCGCCAACGGCACCTCCACGCTCGTGAACACCTTCGTCAACGGTGCCAACGAGTCGGCGGTCCCGGCCTTCGTCAACCTCACCTCGATCAGCCCCTTCTTCACCCAGGTGAACTACATCGGCGCAGTCCGCGACGCCAACGACAACTGGTGGCAGGGCTGGACCTGCGGCCTTACCGCCGCGAACCCCTGCTGAGCACCTCCGGACGGCGGGGTTTCCCCGCCGTCCGGCCTTGCGCCGACCCCGACTTTCCCCGAGGCCCCCAATGTTGAAGTCCCCGCTTGCCCGCACCGGGCTTTTCCTCGCGATCTCCGCCCTGCTGGCCCCGAAGCTGCTGCTGGCGCAGGACGTGACCGCCGCCCCGACCGTGTCGGAGGCGGAGCTTGATGAAATCGCCGAACAGCCGTCGGTACTCGACGAAGTCGAGGTGGTGGGCGAATACATTCCGCAGCCCCTGCTCGAGACCTCCGAAGTGGTGTCGGTGCTGACCCCCGAGGACTTCAAGCGCACCGGCGACGGCAACGCCGCCGAAGCCCTGTCCCGCGTTGCCGGCCTGAGCCTGGTGGGCGGCAAGTTCGTGTACGTGCGTGGCCTGGGCGAACGTTATTCCGCGGCGGTGCTCAATGGCTCGGCCCTGCCCAGCCCGGAACCGCTGCAGCGCGTCGTTCCGCTGGACCTGTTCCCCAGCAGCATCGTCGACAGCGTGGTTGTCCAGAAGACCTACTCGGTGCGCTACCCCGGTGAATTCGGCGGCGGCATCATCGACCTGCAGACCGTTGCCGTGCCGGAAGATCCGTTCTTCTCGGTGTCCGTGGGCACCGGCGGCGACACCGAAACGACCTTTGCCTCGGGCCTGACCTACTACGGCTCCGAGACCGATTTCCTGGGTTACGACGACGGCACCCGCGACATGCGCAGCTCGATGCCATCGGCCGCAGCCTGGTGAACGCGCCGCTGAACCTGATGCAGCGCGACGACAGCATCGACCCCGACTACAACGCCGAAATCGCCGGCGGCCGCAAGTTCGACCTCGGCAACGGCCGCCTGGGCGTCATCGGCGTCGCCGGCATCGACAGCAGCTGGCAGACCCGCGTCGGCGAGCAGCAGGAAGGCATCGTCGAGAACGGCGTCATCTCGCCGCGCACTGACTACGCCTTCGCCTCCACCCAGAACGACGTCAACGTCAATGCCCTGCTCGGCCTGGGCATGGACTGGGACCAGCACGAACTGCGCTGGACCAACCTTTACGTGCACAGCACCACCAAGGAAGCGCGCACGCGCTTTGGCAACGACGAAGCCGCCGGCGCCACCGTGCGCGACGACTACACCGAGTGGTACGAGCGCGAACTGCTCAACACCCAGCTGGCCGGCAAGCACGCCTTCGGCGAATACGGCGACTTCACCATCGACTGGCGTGCCGCCTGGGCCGAGACCACCCGCGAAGCTCCCTACGAGAAGGGCATCCGCTACCGCCTGGTGGACGGCGTGTTCCTGCACAACGCTTCGCAGGAGCAGAATTACACCCGCTTCAGCCAGGTCGAGGACACCGTCGCCAGCGCCGCCGTGGACTTCGGCTACCTGCTGGCCACCGACGCCCGCGACTGGCAGCTCAGCGCCGGCCTGGCCTGGTCGGACAACGATCGTTCGGCCTGGGCGCGCGAGTTCCGCTTCCTGGCCCTTGACGGCGCCCTGCCGCTGGCGATCCAGATGCAGCGCATCGACTTCCTGCTGTCCAACCCCAACATCGGCCCGGGCCTGCTGGGCCTGCGCGAAACCACCGGTGCCGACGGCGCCGCCGCCTACGACGGCGAGCTGTCCACCCAGGCGATGTACTTCCAGGTCGAAACCGCGATCACGCCGATGCTGCGCGCCACCGCCGGCCTTCGCTACGAAAGCGGCGAACAGAGCGTGACCCCGATCGACCTGTTCGGCGGCACGCCACTGACCAGCGCCGCGCCGCTGGACAACGACTACCTGCTGCCGGCCGCGACCGTCACCTGGAACTTCCACGAGGACATGCAGATGCGCTTCGGCGCCTCGCGCACCATTGCCCGCCCGCAGTTCCGCGAACTGGCCCCGCAGCAGTACCTGGATCCGGACAGCGACCGCCTGTTCATCGGCAACCCCTACCTGGTCGATACCGAGCTGACCAACTTCGACGCGCGCTGGGAGTGGTACTTCGGCGAGGGTGAGTACCTGACCGTCGGCGGCTTCTACAAGCAGCTCGACAAGCCGGTGGAGGCGATCATCAACGAAGCCGCCTCGACCGTGCAGCAGACCTACATCAATGCGCCCGAGGCCACGCTTTACGGCCTTGAGACCGAGTTCAAGAAGTACTTCGACCTGCCCTTCGAAAACGCGGTGTTCGGCGAAAGCCGCCTGTTCCTGTCCTTCAACTACACCTGGACCGACACCGAGGTCAGCGTCGGTGCCAACGACGTGGTGTTCCCGCTGGCCGGCGGCGGTTCCCCGCGCCCGGCCGCCGAGCTGGTGCGCGACGGCAGCCAGCTGCAGGGCCAGTCCGAACACCTGGCCAACCTGCAGTTCGGCCTGGAGGACGCCAGCACCGGCTCGCAGGCGATCCTGCTGGTCAACCATGCCAGCGAACGCATTTCGGCGCGCGGCCGGCCGGGCCAGCCGGACCTGGTCAACGATCCCGGCACCTTCGTCGACCTGGTGCTGCGCCGTGGCTTCAACTACCGCGGCCAGGACCAGGTGCTTGCCTTCGAAGCGCGCAACCTGCTGGGCGAGGACTACGAGGAATACCAGGAACTCGGCGGCGGCCGCGTCAACATCAACAAGTACGACCTGGGCACCAGCTTCTCGCTGAGCCTGACGGCAAGGTTCTGATGCCCGACGCACGTCCCTCCACGCGCTATTGGCTGAAGGGGCTGCAGGGCGCGCTGCTTGTTGCACTCGCCGCCCAGGGCCTGCACCTGGCCTGGGTGGTGTTCGTTCCCGTCGGCGCCGGTGACACGGCGCCGGCCGGCGCGCCGGGCCGGCGCGCGCTCGACCCCGCCCTGGCGCGCCTGGCCTTCGGCGGCAGCGGCGTTGCCGCCGATACCAGCGGGCTGAGCCTGCTGGGCCTGCGCCGGGCGCCCGACCCCCGCGATTCAAGCGCCATCCTGGCCGAGGGCGGCCAACAGCGCGCCTATGGCATCGGCGACCGCGTTCGCCCGGGCCTGCGCCTGCACGCGGTGGAAGCCACGCACGTGGTGCTCGACGGCCCCACCGGGCTGACCCGCCTGGCCCTGCCCGGCGCCGGTGCGATGACGCAGGCGATGCCGCTGCCGCAGCCGGCCAGTGCGCCGATGCCCAGCGGTTCGCGCGTCGATCCCAAACAGCTGCTGGCCGAAGCCGGCCTGCGTCCGCGCCTGCGCGGCGGCCGCCTCGACGGCTTCACCGTCATCGCCCGCGGCGACGGCCGGACCCTGCGTTCGGCCGGCCTGCAGTCGGGTGACGTCCTGCTTGCCGTCAACGGCCAGGCCCTGACGCCCGAACGCCTGACCGAACTGGGCGACATGCTCGAAGCCGGCAGCCGACCGGGCGCCAGCACCACCCTCACGCTCGAGCGCGGCGATACGCGCCACACCATCACGCTGCCTTCGGAGTCCCCGTGAACACCCAGACCGGCCGCTGCCTGGCCCTTGCGCTCACCCTTGCCCTCGCCAGCGTCCCGGCCCTGGCCCAGGACGCGGACGAAGCGTCCGCCGCCGAACAGGGCCAGGCCCTCGACCTGCAGGGCGTGGACCTGCGCGCCTTCATCCAGGACGTGTCGCGCGCCACCGGCAGCACCTTCATCCTCGACCCGCGCGTGCAGGGCACGGTGACCATCACCAGCCAGTCGCGCATGCAGGCCCCCGAGCTGCTGGGCGTGCTGCTGGCGACCCTGCGCGCCAATGGCCTGGTGGCGATTCCCGCCGGCCAGAACACCTACCGCGTGGTGCCCGACGAAGGCGCGGCCCAGCAGCCCGGTTCGGCCGGCATGGACGGCCTGGGTTACGCCACCGAAGTGTTCACCCTGCGCCATGTCGACGCCCGCGCCGCGGCGGAAACGCTCAAGGGCCTGGTCGGCCGCGGCGGCGTCGTCGCGCCCACGCCCCAGGGCAACGGCCTGCTGATCGCCGACTACGCCGACAACCTGGCGCGCCTGCGCGCGCTGGTCGCCCAGCTCGACCAGGACCGCAGCGACATCCGCACCGTCCCGCTGCGCAACAGCTCTGCGCGCGAGATCGCCGGCGTGGTCAGCCAGCTGGTGGCGTCCCCTGGCGGCGGCGAGGGCGCACGCAGCGGCACGGTCAGCGTCATCGCGGTCGAAAGCAGCAACACCATCATGCTGCGCGGCGACCCGGCGGCGGTCGAGCGTATCGCCACGGTCGTGGTGGACCTCGACCAGCGCGCATCGGCCAGTGGCGACGTGCGCGTGGTGCGCCTGCAGCACGCCGACGCCGAACAGCTGCTGCCGGTTCTGCAGCAATTGGTGGGCCAGTCGGGCGAAAACAACGACGGCACCGCGGCCGCCACCGCCGCGGGCAATGCCGATACCAGCGCGGCTCCGTCGCTGCCCGGCGGTCGCCGCGCCAAGCTGGCGCGCTTCCCGGGCGCAAATGCCATCGTCATCGCCGCCGACGCGGAAACCCAGCGCATGCTGGCCGACGTGATCGCCCAGCTCGACACCCGCCGCGCGCAGGTGCTGGTGGAAGCCATCGTCGTCGAGGTTTCCGACGGCACCGCCAAGAAGCTTGGCGTGCAGTTCCTGCTGGCCGGCAAGGACGGCAACGTGCCCTTCGCCGCCACCAACTTCCCCGGCGACGGGCCCGGCCTGCTGCCGCTGGCCGCGGCCGCCACCGTTGGCCAGGACGCCGAAGAAGGCAGCGCCGCCGAAGACCTCGGCGCGGCCGCCCTGCAGTCCCTGCTCGGCACCGCCGGCGGCCTGCTGGGCATCGGCGGCAGCAACAGCGACCGGCTGTTCGGCGCGATCATCACCGCGGTCAAGTCCGACAATCAGTCCAACCTGCTGTCCACGCCCTCGATCCTGACCCTGGACAACCAGGAGGCGCGGATCCTGGTCGGCCAGGAAGTGCCGATCACCACCGGCGAAGTGCTGGGCGACGCCAACACCAACCCCTTCCGCACCACCGAACGCCAGGACGTGGGCATCCAGCTCGAAGTGCGGCCGCAGATCAATCCCGGCGGCGGCATCACGCTGGCCCTGCGCCAGGAAGTGTCGGCCATCGCCGGCGTGCTCTCGCCCGGCTCCACCGACGTGGTGCTCAACAAGCGCGAGATCGAAACCACCGTGCAGGTGGATGACGGCCACATCGTGGTGCTCGGCGGCTTGCTCGACCAGGGCGAATCCCTGTCGGTGGACAAGATCCCGGTGCTGGGCGACCTCCCGGTGGCCGGCGGCCTGTTCCGCAGCAAGAAGCGCGAACGCACCCGCACCAACCTGATGATCTTCATCCGCCCGACCATCCTGCGCACCGCCGACGACGCCCGCGAAGCCACCGCGCCGCGCTACGAATACATGCGCGACCGCGACCCGGGCGTGGACGCCGGCGAACGTGCGGCGCTCGATGCCATCGTGCAGGACTACCTGCGCGCCGAACCGCCGCGTTCGGCGACGCCGGCCCCGGCGCCCGCGCAATGAGCACGCACGCCGCCCTCGACTACGGCTTCGCCCGCCGCCACGGCGTCCTGCTGCTGGCCGGCGACGGCGGCCGCGTGGCCCTGCGCGAAGGCGCCGACCCGATGGCGCTGCTCGAGGCGCGCCGCGTGCTGGGCCACGCCATCGAGGTGCAGCCCCTGCCGCGCGCCGAATTCGACCGCCGGCTTTCGGAAATCTACGCCGGTGACGCGCTGCAGGGCGGCGCCCTGGCCGGCGACGCCGGCAACGCCTCGCTCGACGCCCTGGCCGAAGACCTGCCAGCCAGCGCCGACCTGCTCGACGACCAGGACGACGCGCCGGTGATCCGCCTGATCAACGGCCTGATCGCCGAAGCCGCGCGCCAGGGCGCCTCCGACATCCACATCGAACCCTTCGAAGCCAGCCTGCGCGTGCGCCTGCGCGTGGACGGCGTGATGCGCGAAGTGCTGGACCTGCCGGCGCGGCTGGCGCCGCTGCTGGTGTCGCGGGTGAAGGTGATGGCACGCCTGGACATCGCCGAAAAGCGCCTTCCGCAGGACGGCCGCATCTCGATTTCCCTGGGCCAGCGCGCGCTCGACGTGCGCGTGTCCACCCTGCCCGCGCGCGGCGGCGAACGCGTGGTGATGCGTCTGCTCGACAAGGACCAGGCGCTGCTGGGCCTGGACGAACTGGGCATGCGCCCGGACGTGCTGCAGGCCACGCTTGAAGCCCTGGCCCAGCCCAACGGCATCGTGCTGGTCACCGGCCCCACCGGCTCGGGCAAGACCACCTCGCTCTACGCCGGCCTGGCGCGCCTCAACGACGGCAGCCGCAACATCCTCACCGTCGAGGACCCGGTGGAATACGCCATCGCCGGCATCGGCCAGACCCAGGCCAATGCCAAGGTCGGCCTGACCTTCGCCGCCGGCCTGCGCGCCATCCTGCGCCAGGACCCCGACGTGGTGATGGTCGGCGAGATCCGCGACGCCGAAACCGCGCAGATCGCCGTGCAGGCCAGCCTCACCGGCCACCTGGTGCTGTCGACCGTGCACACCAACGACGCCCTGGGCGCGGTCACCCGCCTGCGCGACATGGGCATCGAACCTTTCCTGCTGGCCTCGACCCTGCGCCTGGTGCTGGCCCAGCGCCTGGTGCGCCGCCTGTGCCCGGACTGCCGCGCACCGCGCGATGCCGACGCCACCAGCCGGCGCCTGATGGGCCCGGATTTCGACGGCGCGCTGCACCAGGCCACCGGCTGCGCCGCCTGCAGCCACACCGGCTACCAGGGCCGCGTGGCGCTTTACGAAGCCGTGCGCATCGACGAACAGATGCGCCGCGCCATCGGCCAGCAGGCCGACGAAGCGACCATGGCCGCGATGGCCTTCGCCCACGCGCCCGACCTGGCCGGCGCCGCACGCGCCGCCGTCGCCGAGGGCAAGACCACGGTCGAAGAAGCGCTGCGGGTGATCCGCCAGGACGAGAAGGCCCATGGCGGCGTTTGACTACCTCGCCATCGATGTCGACGGCCGCGAGCGCCAGGGCTTGCTCGAAGCCGCCGACGAGTCCGACGCGCGCAGCCGCCTGGCGCGCAAGCAGTGGGTGCCGCTGCGGCTGGCGCCGGCGACGGCCGCGCCGCGCAGCCAAAGACCGCTGCGCCTGCGCACCAAGTCCCTGGCCCTGGCCACGCGCCAGCTCGCCACCCTGGTCGGGGTGACGCCGCTGGAAGAAGCGCTGCGCACCATGGCCAGCCAGTCCGAAGACAAACGCCTGCGCGAGGCGCTGTCGCGCACGCACGCCGGGCTGGTGGAAGGCCATCGCCTGTCGGACGCCATGGGCCGCGTGCCCGGCGCCTTCCCGCCGCTTTACCGCGCCATGGTCGCCGCCGGCGAAGGCGCGGGCGCGCTTCCTGCCGTTCTCGAACGCCTGGCTGAACTGCTGGAACGCCAGCAGGCCCTGCGCGGCAAGCTGATGACCGCGCTTATCTATCCCGCGGCGTTGGCGGTCACCGCCGCCGCCGTCGTTGGCGCGCTGATGGGCTTCGTCGTGCCCAAGGTGGTCGAACAGTTCGAATCCATGGGCCGCGAGCTGCCCCTGCTCACCCGCGTGGTGATCAGCCTGTCGGATCTCGTCGCCGCCTGGGGCCTGCCCGCGCTGGTGGTCGGTGCTGTCGCAGGTGTTGCCGGCGCTGCCCTGCTGCGCCAACCGGGCCCGCGCCTGCGTTTTGATCGTTGGGTGCTGCGCCTGCCCCTGGTCGGCCGCCTGGTGCGCGACGTCAACGCGGCGCTGATGGCGCGCACCCTCGCGACCGTGGTTGCCAGTGGCCTGCCGCTGATGGAAGGCCTGGCGATCACCGCCCGCACCGTCGGCAACCGCGCCCTGCGCGAGGCTACCGAAGGCATGGTGCTGGCCATCCGCGAAGGCGGCAGCCTGTCGGCGGCGATGCGCCGCGCCGCCATCTTCCCGCCCACCCTGCTCCAGCTGGCGTCCAGCGGCGAAGACAGCGGCCGGCTGGCGCCGCTGCTCGACCGCGCCGCCGACTACCTGGACCGCGAATTCCAGGCTTTCACCGCCACCCTGCTGGCCCTGCTCGAGCCCGCGATCATCGTCGCCCTGGGCGGCGTGATCGCGGTGATCGTGCTTTCCATCCTGCTGCCCATCCTGCAGTTCAACACGCTGGTCATCGGCTGAACCGGAGTCACCCATGTCTGCAAGAAACTTCCCCCGACGCGCACGCGGCTTCACCCTGATCGAACTGATGGTGGTGATCGTGATCATCGGCTTGCTGGCCACGGT
>NZ_CAXBJS010000031.1:0-22030 GCF_963976025.1 uncultured Arenimonas sp. | reverse complement strand
CCTGCCGCTGTGCCAAACTCGGCCGATGCCCACCCTCGTCCTGGCCCTGCTCGCGACCCTCCTGTACGCCTTCGCCAGCCAGCAGCTGGCCGGGCATGCGCAGGCCCCGAATCCGGCGCCGCGGCGCTGGCTGTGGCTGGCGCTGCCGGCAGTGGTCCTGCACGCGGCGGTGCACGGCTGGGCCTGGCAGCAGATGGGCGCGGCCGACCTGCACTTCTTCCCGGCACTTTCGCTGGTGGGCCTGGGCATGGCGGCGCTGACCACGGTGCTGGGGCCGGCCCAGCGCATCGAAGCCCTGGGCATCATCGTTTTCCCGCTGGCGGCGCTGGTGCTGCTGGCCTATGCCCTGCTCGGCGGCAGCGTCGCCCGCGCCGACCTGGACTGGCGCCTGCAGCTGCATGCGCTGATGGCCCTGCTGGCCTACGCAACGCTGGCGGTGGCGACGCTGCTGGCGCTGATGCTGTGGTTCCAGGACCACGCCCTGCGCCAGCGCCACCTGGGCGGCTGGATGCGCCTGCTGCCGCCGCTGACGCAGATGGAAACCCTGCTCTTCCGCAGCCTGGTGGCCGGCTTCGTGCTGCTAAGCCTGACGCTGCTGACCGGCGTGCTGTTCGTGGACGACCTGTTCGCCCAGGACCTGGGCCACAAGACCCTGCTTTCGATCCTGTCGTGGATCGTGCTGGCGGTGCTGCTGTTCGGCCGCTGGCGCTGGGGCTGGCGCGGCCCGCGCGCGGCCAAGCTGACGCTGTTCGCCATGGTCCTGCTGCTGCTGGCCTTCTTCGGCAGCAAGTTCGTCTACGAACTGGTGCTGCACCGCGTCTGAGTTTTCTTGTGGGAGGGACTTCAGTCCCTACTGCCCTTGGCCTTCGGCCAAGCAGGGCGCCGTTTCCGCTCGCTTCGCGGGCGAAGGCGCGGCGCCTCCACTCGCGGGCGCTACGGTTGCGGCGCTTTGCTTGGCCAAAGGCCAAGGGCAGAAGATTCGCGCCTGAAGGCGCTCCTACAAAAGGCGGCATCTACTCGGCGGCGGCTTCGAGGGCTTCGGAGAGCCGCTCGACGGCGATGACTTCCATGTCCTTGTAGGCGCCCTTCTTCGGCGCGTTGGCCTTGGGCACGATGGCGCGGCGGAAGCCGTGGGTGGCGGCTTCCTTCAGGCGCTCTTCGCCGTTGGGCACGGGACGGATCTCGCCGCTCAGCCCCACCTCGCCGAAGGCGATGGTTTTTTCGGCCAGCGGGCGGTCGCGCAGCGAGCTGAGCACCGCCAGCAGCACCGGCAGGTCGGCCGCGGTTTCCTGCACGCGGATGCCACCGACCACGTTGACGAACACGTCCTGGTCGAACACGCCGACGCCGCCGTGGCGGTGCAGCACCGCCAGCAGCATCGCCAGGCGGTTCTGTTCCAGGCCCAGGGCCACGCGCCGCGGGTTGGCCAGCGGCGACTGGTCGACCAGCGCCTGCACTTCCACCAGCAACGGCCGCGTGCCTTCGCGCGTCACCATCACCGCGCTGCCCGGCTGCGCCGTGCTTGAACCCGAGAGGAAGATCGCCGACGGGTTGGGTACTTCGCGCAGGCCCTTGTCGCCCATCGCGAATACGCCCAGTTCGTTCACCGCGCCGAAGCGGTTCTTGAACGCGCGCAGCACGCGGAAGCGACTGCCGGCCTCGCCTTCGAAATACAGCACCGCGTCGACCATGTGTTCGAGCACGCGCGGACCGGCGATGCCGCCTTCCTTGGTGACGTGGCCAACCAGGAACACCGAGGTGCCGGTTTCCTTGGCGAAACGCACCAGCTTGGCCGCGCTTTCGCGCACCTGGCTGACCGAGCCCGGCGCGGCGGTCAGCAGTTCGCTCCACAGCGTCTGGATGGAGTCGGCCACCAGCAGGCGCGGCGCAGGCCGGGTGGCTGCGGCCTGGGCCAGGATCTTTTCGACGCAGGTTTCGGCCAGCGCGTGCAGGTTGTCGAGCGGCAGGCCCAGCCGCTGCGCGCGGCCGGCGACCTGGGCCAGGCTTTCCTCGCCGGTGACGTACAGGGCCGGCAGCCGCGCCGACATCAGCGCCAGCGCCTGCAGCAGCAGCGTGGACTTGCCGATGCCCGGGTCGCCGCCGACCAGCACCACCGAACCTTCGACCATACCGCCGCCGAGCACGCGGTCGAGTTCGCCGATGGTGGTGGACACGCGCACCTCGGCGTCCTGGCTGACCTCGCGCAGGGCGGTGACGCCGGCGGCTTCCGGGCGCCCGGCCCAGCCGCCGTGGCGCACCGCCGCCGGCGCCGCGGCCTTGGCGGAGCTGGCCGGCTCGACCACGAAGCTGGTGAGCGTGTTCCAGGCGCCGCAGTCGCCGCACTGGCCCTGCCACTGGGTGGTGGAAGAACCGCATTCGCTGCAGACGTAGGCGGTCTTGGCTTTGGCCATGGGGCGGGGCTCGCTTGGGGAATCGGACGGGAAACAAAGGGTAGCCGGGCAGCGTCTCAGGCCGTGAGCCTGCCCGGGGGCAGGCTGCCCCAACGCCCGGCGACGGGGGACTGGCCGGCCACAGGAATACCACATATATTTGTGCCATGGATACCCTCACCGACCGCCAGCAGGCCATCCTCGACTTCGTCACCGCCCAGGTCGCGCGCGAGGGCCGCCCGCCCACCCTGGCCGAAATCGCCCGGCATTTCGGCTTCCGCCAGGCGCGCTCGGCGCAGGCGCACCTGCAGGCGCTCGAGGCCAAGGGCGCCCTCACCCTGCTGCCGGGCCAGGCCCGCGGCATCCGCCTGGCCACGCTGCCGGCGCCGGCGCATTCGCTGGCGCTGCCGGTGCTTGGCAAGGTGGCGGCCGGCGAACCCATCGGCGACCCGGACTTCGAAGGCCACCTGCTGCTCGACCGCGCGCTGTTTTTCCCGCGGCCCGATTACCTGCTGCGGGTGAAGGGCGACTCGATGCGCGACGACGGCATCTTCGACGGCGACCTGATCGCCGTGCACCGCACGCCCGACGCCGGCGACAACCAGATCGTGGTCGCGCGCCTGGACGGCGAACTCACGGTCAAGCGCCTGCGCCGGCGCAAGGACCGCATCACCCTGCTGCCGCGCAATCCCGACCACGCGCCCATCGAGGTGCCCACCGGGGCCGTGTTCGCCATCGAAGGCGTGTACTGCGGCCTGGTGCGCCGGGGCTGACATGGGCGCCGTACTTTCCCTCGACACCCTGCTGGCCCAGCGCCGGCTCTGGCGCGGCCAGCCCCGCGGCCAGGCCCAGGCCACGCGCGAGCCCACCGGCCACGCCGCGCTCGACGCCGCCCTGCCCGCCGGCGGCTGGCCCGAGGCCGCGCTCACCGAACTGCTGCTGCCGGCCGACGGCGTCGGCGAACTCTCGCTGCTGCTGCCCACCCTGGCCCGGCTCAGCCGCGCCGGCCGCGACATCGCCTGGGTGGACCCGCCCTACCGGCCCTACGCGCCGGCGCTGGCCCGCGCCGGCATCGACCTCGCCCGCCTGCACATCGTCGACACCGGCGGCCGGCAGTCGGCCTGGGCGCTGGAACAATGCCTGCGCAGCCAGGCCTGCGGCGCCGTGCTGGGCTGGCCCCAGCGCGCCGACGACAAAACCCTGCGCCGGCTGCAGGTGGCGGCGGAAGCCGGCCAGGCAATGGGCTTCCTGTTCCGGCCGCTGGCGGCGGCGCGCAATCCTTCGCCCGCCGCGCTGCGGCTGCAGTTCGAAAGCGGCGGACTGCGCATACTCAAATGCCGCGGCAGCCATCCCCCTGCGTTGCCGGTGCCCTGGGCACCGGCGCTTCGGCACTGATGCCGGCACGCCGTGCTCTGGGCCGCCATCCATTTGCCGCGACGGGCGCTCGACGCCGCGCTCCGGCGCCAGCCTGACCCTTCCGCCCCGCTGGCCCTGGCCGACGGGCCGCCGCAGCGGCGTTTGGTCGTGCAGGCCAATGCGTCCGCGCTGGCCGCCGGCGTACGCGCCGGGCAGCCGCTGGCGGCGGCGATGGCGCTGTGCCCCAGCCTGGCCTGCGTGTCTTTCGACGCGGGCGAAGCCAGCCGTTTGCTCGACCTGGCCTGCGCCTGGGCCTACCGCTATTCCGGCCAGGTCTGCCGCGACGGCGCCGACACCCTGTGGCTGGAAGTCGGCGGCAGCCTGGGCCTGTTCGGGCCCTGGCCCCGTTTTGAACGCCTGCTGCGCGACGACCTGCGCGAACTGGGCCTGGCGCACACGCTGGCGGTGGCGCCAACGCCGCTGGGTGCGCTGTGCCTGGCAAAACAGCAGGACGGCCTGATGGTGCGCGACAGCACCCAGCTGCGCCGTGCGCTGGATGCGCTGCCGATGGCGCTGGCGCCGTTCGACCAGCGCACGCACGAAGCCCTGGCCAGCCTGGGGCTGCGCCGCATGCGGCAATTGTTCGTGCTGCCGCGGCCGGGTCTGCGCCGGCGTTTTGGCGTCGGGCTGCTCGACACCCTCGACCGGCTCACTGGCGACGCGCCCGACCCGCGGCCGTGTTACCAGCCGCCGGACATCTTCGAGGCGCGCTTTGAGTTTGACGACGAAATCCGCTACCACACCGGACTGCTGTTTCCGCTCAAGCGATTGCTCGGCGATCTGTGCGCGTTCCTGGTGGGCCGCGACGGCGGCGTGCAGCAGTTCGAGCTGGTCTACGAACACGACCTGCGCCCGCCCAGCGCGCACGTCGTGGGCGCGGTCGCGGCCGAACGCGACCCGGCGCGTTTGTTCGAACTGGCGAAGCTGGTGCTCGAACGCGAACCGATCCCGGCGCCGGTGCGCGCCTTCGGCATCCGCGCCACCGACCTGCCGCCCTTCGTACCGGCCGGGCGCGACCTGTTCGAAGCCCGGCCCGCCGGCGCGATGGACTGGCCGGCCCTGCAGGCGCGGCTGCAGGCGCGGCTGGGCGACGACGCCGTGCACCAGTGGGCACCGCACGCCGACCCGCGCCCCGAACACGCCCAGCGCCGGGTGCGCGAACTGCGCGGTCGCTACCTGCTGCCGCCGGCCCTGCCCCGCCCGACCTGGCTGCTTGAACGCCCCATCCCGCTGCGCGGCGCGGCGCCACGCTTGCTGGCCGGGCCCGAGCGCATCGAATCGGGCTGGTGGGACGGCGACGACCTGCGCCGCGACTATTACGTCGCGCTCACCGCCGAAGGCCAGCGCGCCTGGATCTTCTGTTCCGCCGGCGAACGCGGGCCCTTCATGCTGCACGGCTGGTTCGCGTGAGCGCGCCCGGCTACGCCGAACTGCACTGCCTGTCGCCTTTCAGTTTCGGCCGCGGGGCATCGGGCGCGCGCGACCTGTTCGAACGCGCCAGGCAGCAGGGGTACACCGCGCTGGCGATCACCGACGAATGCACCCTGGCCGGCATCGTGCGTGCCTGGGAGGCCTCCAGGGCCACCGGCGTGCCGCTGATCACCGGCAGCGAACTGCGCCTGGACGACGGCCTGCGCTGCGTGCTGCTGGTCGAAGATGAAACCGGCTACCGGCGCCTGTGCGAACTGATCACCACCGGCCGCCGGCGCAGCGCCAAGGGCGAATACCGCCTGCACCGCCACGACCTTGAGGCCGACAACAGCGGCCTGCTGGCGCTGTGGCTGCCCGGCGCCGAACCCGACCCGCGCGAAGGCCAATGGCTGCACGGCCGGTTCCCGGACCGCTGCTGGCTGGCGGTGGAACTGCACCGCGGCCCTGACGACGACGCCCGCCTGGCCAGGCTGCAGGCGCTGGCCGCCACGCTGGGCCTGCCGGCGGTGGCCAGCGGCGACGTGCACATGCACGTGCGCGGCCGGCGTGCGCTGCAGGACGTGCTTACCGCCACCCGCCACCACCTCACCGTCGCCGACGCCGGCGCGCATCTTTTCCCCAACGGCGAACGCCACCTGCGCACGCGCCGCGCGCTGGCCGCCATCTACCCGCCGTCGCTGCTGGAAGAAACCCGCCGCATCGCCGCCCGCTGCACCTTCGACCTGGGCACGCTGCAATACCGCTACCCGCGCGAACTGGTGCCCGAGGGCCACACGCCCTCGAGCTGGCTGCGCGTGCTCACCTTCGAAGGCATGGCGCGGCGCTGGCCCGAGGGCACGCCGGAGAAAGTCCGCACGCAGATCGAACAGGAACTCGTGCTCATCGCCGAGCTGCAGTACGAAGCGTTTTTCCTGACCGTGCACGACATCGTGGTGTTCGCGCGCAGCCAGGGCATCCTGTGCCAGGGCCGCGGTTCGGCGGCCAATTCGGCCGTGTGTTTCGCGCTGGGCATCACCGAGGTGGACCCGGCGCGCATGAACCTGCTGTTCGGGCGCTTCCTGTCGAAGGAACGCAACGAACCGCCCGACATCGACGTCGATTTCGAGCACGAACGCCGCGAGGAAGTCATCCAGTACGTGTTCCGCAAGTACGGCCGCGACCGCGCCGCGCTGGCGGCCACGGTCATCTGCTACCGCGGCAAGAGCGCCGTGCGCGACGTCGCCCGGGCCCTGGGCCTGCCGCCGGACCAAGTGGACCAGCTGAGCCGATGTTTCGCCTGGTGGGACGGCGAATCCCCCATCGAAGACCGCCTGCGCGAACGTGGCTTCGACCCCGACGCGCCGGTGATGCGGCGGGTGCTGGCGCTGACCCGCCAGCTGCTCGACGCGCCGCGGCACCTCAGCCAGCACGTCGGCGGTTTCGTCATCTCCGGCCAGCCCCTGCACCATCTGGTGCCGGTGCAAAACGCGGCGATGCCCGACCGCACCCTCATCGAATGGGACAAGGACGACCTCGAATCCCTGGGCCTGCTGAAGGTCGATTGCCTGGCGCTGGGCATGCTCACCGCGGTCAGCAAATGCCTGGCCCTGCTGCGCGAACACCGCGGCCGCGACCTCACGCCGGCCACCATTCCCGCCGAAGACCCGGCCACCTACGCGATGATCCGGAAGGCCGACACCGTCGGCGTGTTCCAGATCGAATCACGCGCGCAGATGGCCATGCTTCCGCGCCTGAAACCGCGCACCTTCTACGACCTGGTGGTGCAGGTGGCCATCGTCCGCCCCGGGCCGATCCAGGGGAAGATGGTGCACCCCTACCTGCAGCGCCGGCAGGGGCTGGAGCCGGTCACCTACCCGTCGGCGGCGCTGGAGGAAGTGTTCCGGCGCACCCTGGGCGTGCCGTTGTTCCAGGAACAGGTGATGCAGGTGGCGATCGTCGCCGCCGGCTTTTCCGCCGGCGAAGCCGACGAACTGCGGCGTGGCATGGCGGCCTGGAAACGCCGCGGCGGCCTGGAACATTTCCGCGACCGCCTGTTCGCCGGCCTGGCCAAGAACGGCTACGACACCGACTTCGCCGAACGCATCTTCGAACAGATCCGCGGTTTCGGCAGCTACGGCTTCCCGGAATCGCACGCCGCCAGCTTCGCGCTGATCACCTACGCCAGCTGCTGGCTCAAGTGCCACGAGCCGGCCGCCTTCACCTGCGCGCTGATGAACTCGCAGCCGCTGGGCTTTTATTCCAACAGCCAGCTGGTGCAGGACGTGCGCCGCGGCGGCATCGTGGTGCGGCCGGTGGACGTGCGCCACAGCCACTGGGACAACTCACTGGAAGCCTGGCCCGGCGATGCCGCCCGGCAGCCGGCCCTGCGCCTGGGCCTGCGCGAAATCGCCGGCCTGCCGCGCGCCGCCGGCGAAGCGCTGGTGGCGACGCGCGCGGCGCGGCCCTTCGACGACGTCGCCGACCTGTGCCATCGCGCCGGCCTGGACGAACGCGCCCGGTCCTTGCTGGCCGAAGCCGGCGCCCTGAAGGGCCTGGCCGGCCACCGGCACCGCGCGCGCTGGGCCGTGGGCGGCGTCGAAAAGCAGCTGCCGCTGTTCGACGGCTCACCGGCCGAAGACACCGTCAGCCTGCCCGTGCCCAGCACCGGCGAAGACCTGCTGGCCGACTACGCCCGCATTGGCCTGACGCTGGGCCCGCATCCGCTGTCGCTGCTGCGCCGCCAGCTGGCCATGCGCCGCTACCGGCGTTCGCGCGAGCTGCGCGAACTGCCCCACGGCAGCCGCGTGCGCGCCGCCGGCCTGGTCACGATGCGCCAACGCCCGGAAACCGCCAGCGGCACCACCTTCATCACCCTCGAGGACGAAGACGGCATGGTCAACGTGGTGGTCTGGCGCGACCTCGGCGAACGCCAGCGCCGCGTGCTGATCGAATCACGCCTGCTGGGCGTCGAAGGCCGCTGGGAAACGGTGGACGGCGTGCACCACCTCATCGCCAGCCGGCTGCACGATGAAAGTGCGCTGGCGCAGCAGCTCAATGCGCGGTCGCGGGATTTTCGCTAGGCGATCGGGTCACCCGGCATCGGCCAGCGGTTCCACCAGCGAGGCGCCCTGGTTGCGGGGATTGCCCACGTCCGAACCCACCGGATGAATGCGCAGCGAGGTCACGACCGGCTGCAACAGGGCCGCGGCTTCGGGCACCGGCGCCTGCAGCCAGGTGTCCCAGGCATCGGAAGGCAGCACCTGCGGCTGCCGGTCGTGCACGCGGCGGACCTCGCCCATGGCTTCGGTGGTGACCACCGTGTAGGTGGCCACCTGCTTGCCGTCGGCGTCGGTCCAGCGTGACCACAGGCCGGCGAACATCATGGGGTTGTGGCCTTCGGCCGAGCGCAGGAAATACGGCTGCTTGCGTTTGCCACCCTGGTCCACCCATTCGTACCAGCCGGTGACCGGCACCAGGCAGCGCTGGCCGCGGCGCCAGGCGTCGCGGAAGGCGGGTTTTTCGGCCAGGGTTTCGGCGCGGGCGTTGATCGTCGAGTAGGCGATCTTCGGGTCCTTCGCCCAGTGCGGCAGAAGGCCCCAGCGCATGGACTCCAGGCCCGGGCCGCCGCCACCGGCCACCACCACCGGGTTCACCAGGCTCGGCGCGATGTTGTAGTGGGCGAAACCGGCGAGCGGATTGATGACGTGCTCGACGAAACCCGGCACCAGGTTGCCCGGGCTGAAGGGGCCGAACAGGGCGTAGCGTGCGCACATGGCCGGAAGTCTAACGCCACGCGGCCCGGGTTGGCCCTGCCTTACAGCGCAGGCAGCAGGTAGCGCCAGCCCATCCAGGCGCCCATGGCCAGCATCATCAGGTTTTCGGTAAGCGAGACGAAGCCCAGCGGCACCTGGCTGCCGCCGCCGACGCAGGCGCAGCGCAGCTCGCGCTTGTCCACGTACACCGCCTTGAACACCGACACGGCGCCGACGCCGCCAATGAACAGCGCCAGCGGCACCGACACCACGTGCAGCGCGCCGGCCAGCATCAGCACGCCCGCCGCCAGTTCGGCGAACGGATAGAAATAGGCATAGGGCACGAAGCGCCGGCCCAGCAGGTCGTAGTTGAGGAACATGCTGGAAAACTGCTCGACGTCCTGCAGCTTCAGCATGGCCAGCAGGCACATGCCGATGGCGATGAAACGTTCGGCCAGCGGCACCACCGCCAGGGCCGGCCACAGGCTGGCGACGGCCAGCAGCGCCGCCACGGCGAACACCGCCAGCACGGGCGTGTAGCTGGTGTCGTCTTCGTCGCGCACCTTGAGGCCGAAATGCTTTCGAAGCTCGTCGTAGCCGCCGATGCGGCGACCGTCGATGAAGGTCTGCGGCGTGGTTTCGACGCCGTGTTGTTCCTTGAACGCATCGGTTTCGGCCCGCGTGGTCAGCCAGCGGTCGTCAACCTCGAAACCCTTTCGCCGCAGCAGCCAGCGCGATTTCAGGCCGTAGGGGCAAACGTGGCCGGGCATGACCATGCGGTGCAGCCGTGCGCGTCGTTCGGTGTCCTGGGACATGGGGAACTCCGTCAGCGATCACGGCACCCAGCTTAGCCCCGCCGGCACGCGCGCAGCCGAACCTCGCCTGACCGGGGCGGGCAACGGCCACCTGCCCGCCCCGGCCACCGCGCCTACTCCTTGCCGTCGCGTGGCTCCTTGCCTTCTCCCGGCTCCTTGCTCACCTGGCAGCTGACCACCAGCTCTTCGCGCACCGACTTCACCCGCCAGGTGCCGTTGATCCGCTCGTACACGACTTCGCGAAAGACATTGCCCTCGCAGGTCCAGATCGCCAGGGTCGAGCCTTCCGGCGCCGTCCAGCCCGGCAGCGGATCTTCGCAGCCGGCTTCGCGGCAGTCCTTGGTCGGGACGCCGGAACCTGCCCGCAGCACGTCGCCGGCAAGCGGGCCCTGCACGGCCTCGCAGCGCGCGTGGTCCAGGCGCAGGCCGAACTGAGTGGCATCGGCCGCGATACGGTGGCTCGCCGCCTTCCGGAAATTACCGGCCGGGTCCGCGGGCACGCGCTCGAGCGTGGCGTTGAGCTGGTCGCGCACCCAGCCAAAATCAGCATCGGCCAGCGTGTAGTGTTTGGACACCGACATCGCCGAACAAACCTCGGCGGGTTCCGGCGCGAACGCCACCGGGCCCTTGCCCACGGTCACCGCCGGTGCCGCCAGCGCAAGGCCGCAGCCGCCGGCCAGCAGGCACCCGATCAACATCGTCTTGAGACTGCTCATCCTTCCTCCCTGGTCCGTCATTGGACGCGACCAGAGTGGCAAGGCAGCCGTTGGGGCGCCGTAGGAAATCGGCGCGCAACAAGGAAGGAAGAAGTGCCTCAGGCGCCCGGTTTGATCAAACCCACCGTGGCCTGCCCGGTGAAGGCGCGAAGCCCGGCGAAGTCCGGCACGGCGCCGGGCTGGTCCCAGATGTCGGGCACGAAGCCGGCGGCGGCGATGTCGTCCAGCGCCTGCGCCACGTCCAGGCCACCGGCGCGCGACAGCGCAGGGGAAAGTTCCACCAGCAGCGCCCGGGCGCGGGCCAGCGCGCCCTGCGCACCCTGCATCACCAGCGGTTCGTAACCTTCGACATCAACCTTGATCGCCGCCACCGGCGCCTGCGCCAGGCCAAGCCGGTCAAGCAGCGCGTCCAGCGATTCCACCGGCACCCAGGTGCCGCCCTGGCCGTGGTCGACGGCCAGCGAGTGTTTGCCCAGGTTCGAGCCCTTGTAGCGGCTGAGAAGGGCCAGGCCGCTGCCCTTGCCCACCGCGCAGGCCACCGCGTCCACGCGCGAAGCCAGGCCGTTGCGATCAAGACTGGTCTGCAGCAGGCGATGGTTGCCCACGTCCGGCTCGATCGCGACCACACGCCGGACTTTTTCCAGCCGCGCCGCCTGCAGCGTGAACCAGCCCAGGTTGGCACCGACGTCCACGAACACGCCGCCGGGGCCGGCGTTGATCGCGGCCAGCAGCCAGTCGGTGAGCTCGGGTTCGTAGCCGTGGCGCCGCATGATGGTGCGGCCGACCACGTCGCGGGGCGAAACCAGGAATCGCAGCCCGGTGGCCCGGTGGGTGGCCCAGGCCGTCTGCACCCAGGGCATCAGCCGCAGCGCGGCGTGCTTTATCGAGCCCGTCAGGTCCAAGGCAGCGCGCATTGGACCGGATCCCATGGCGTCGAAAGTGGTGCCGGAAACAGGAGTCGAACCTGCGACCTACGCATTACGAATGCGCCGCTCTACCAACTGAGCTATTCCGGCGGGAAGGCGCGAATTCTAGGCTTCGCGGGGCCCGGCGGTCAATTTACCAGCTGGATCCGCAGTTCCTTGGGCAGGGCGAACACCACGTCCTCGGGCTTGCCCTCCAGGTGCTCCACCCCGGTGGCGCCCAGGTCGCGCAGGCGCTGGACCACGTCCTGGACCAGCACTTCCGGGGCCGAGGCGCCGGCGGTGATGCCGACCCGGGCCACGCCGGCCACCCACTCGGGGTTGATGTCGGAGGCACCGTCGATCAGGTAGGCGCGGGCGCCCTGCTTCTCGGCCAGTTCGCGCAGGCGGTTGGAGTTGGAGCTGTTCACCGAACCCACCACCAGCACCACCTCGGCCTGGCCGGCCAGCACACGCACGGCGTCCTGGCGGTTCTGGGTGGCGTAGCAGATGTCGTCGTGCTTCGGGCCCTGGATGGCCGGGAAGCGCGCCTGCAGGGCCGCGATGATTTCCTTGGTGTCGTCCACCGACAGCGTTGTCTGGGTGGTGTAGGCCAGGTTGTCCGGCTGCGTGGGCTGCAGCGTCGCCACGCCGGCGACGTCTTCGACCAGGTGGATGTGGTTCTCGCCGTGTTCGCGGCGCCACTGGCCCATGGTGCCCTCCACTTCCGGATGCCCGGCGTGGCCGATCAGCACCACGTCGCGGCCGGCGCGGCAGTGGCGCGCCACTTCGATGTGCACCTTGGTCACCAGCGGGCAGGTGGCGTCGAACACCTTAAGGCCGCGGCGCTCGGCTTCCGCGCGCACCGCCTGGGAAACACCATGGGCGCTGAAGATGACCGTGGCGCCGGCCGGCACTTCGTCGAGTTCCTCGACGAACACGGCGCCGCGCTGGCGCAGGTCCTCGACCACGAAACGGTTGTGCACCACTTCATGGCGCACGTAGATCGGCGCGCCCAGGGAATCGATGGCGCGCTTGACGATTTCGATGGCGCGATCAACGCCGGCGCAGAAACCACGGGGATTGGCGAGCAGGACGTCCATGGCCGCGATTATCCGCCTTTCCCGGCCGCCGGCGGCGCCTTGAAGCTGAACAGCACCAGCAGCACCGCGCCCACCACGATGGCCGAATCGGCCACGTTGAAGGCCGGCCAGTGCCACGTGCCCACGTACCAGTCGACGAAATCCACCACGTAGCCAAAGCGCAGGCGATCGATGACATTGCCAATGGCGCCGGCGATGACCAGGGCGAACGGCAGCGCCGTGCGCCAGTCGCTGCGCGGGGTGCGCGCCAGCCACACCACCAGGCCGGCGCTGATGCCAAAGGCCAGCACCGTGAAGAACCAGCGCTGCCAGCCGCCGGCGCTGGACAGGAAGCTGAAGGCGGCGCCGTAGTTGTGCACCAGGGTCCAGTTCCAGAAGCCGTCGATGAAGGGCACGGGGTTGCCGTATTCCAGCTTCGCGACGGCCAGCCACTTGCTCCACTGATCAACGACCACCAGCACGGCCGACAGGCCCAGCCAGGCCAGCGCGTTCGGACGCGGCGAAGCCATCAGAACCACCGCCGGGATTCACCGGCGCCGTTGACGTTCACCACGCAGCGGCCGCAGAGCTGCGGGTCCGCGGCATCCGCGCCGACATCGGCGCGGTAGTGCCAGCAGCGCACGCACTTGCCGTGCTCGCTGGCCTTGGCATTTACCTTGGTCGCGCCGGAACCGGGCGCGAGGTCCAGGCGCGAGGTGATGAAGAAGAAGCGCAGCTCGTCGGCCACCGGCGCCAGCTTCGCCGCCAGCGCCGGATCCACCGACAGGTCCACTTCGGCTTCCAGCGAGGCGCCGATGTCGCCACCGGCACGCATCGGCTCGAGCACCTTGCTCACTTCTTCGCGCAGTTCCAGCAAGCGGTCGAAGTCGGCTGCCGACAGCGGCGCATCGGCCGGCATCGACGCCAGTCCTTCGTACCAGGTCGCGAACAGCACGTGCTCCTCGCGCTTGCCGGGCAGGAACGCCCAGGCCTCGGCGGCGGTAAAGCTCAGTACCGGCGCGATCCAGCGCACGAAGGCTTCGGCGATGTGGAACATGGCGGTCTGCGCCGAACGCCGGCCCAGGCTGTCCACCGGCATGGTGTACAGCCTGTCCTTGGTGACGTCCAGGTAAACCGCGCCCAGGTCATTGGTGCAGAAGTTCTGCACCTTGGCCACGACGGCGGCGAAGTCGTAGCGCGCATAGGCCGCGGTGATTTCCGCCTGCAGCGTGTGCGCGCGGTGCACGGCCCACTGGTCGAGCAGCAGCAGCTTGTCGTTGGCCACGGCGTTTTTCGCCGGGTCGAAGCCGTGCAGGTTGCCCAGCAGGAAGCGCAGCGTATTGCGGATTCGGCGGTAGCTGTCGGCGGTGCGCTTGAGGATGTCGTCGGACACCGACATCTCGTTGCGGTAGTCGGCCGAGGCCACCCACAGGCGCAGCACGTCGGCGCCCAGCGCGTCGTTCACCTTCTGCGGCTCCACGACGTTGCCGACCGACTTGGACATCTTGCGGCCCTGCGCATCGACGGTGAAACCGTGGGTCAGCACTTCCTTGTAGGGCGCGGCGCCGTCCATCGCGATGCCGGTCAGCAGCGAACTCTGGAACCAGCCGCGATGCTGGTCGCTGCCCTCCAGGTACAGGTCGGCGGGCTTGCGCAGGCCGTCTTCCGGGCGCGCGGCCAGCACGGCCTCGTGGGTGACGCCGGAATCGAACCAGACGTCGAGGATGTCGTTGACCTTTTCGTAGTCACCGGCCTCGTCGCCCAGCAGTTCAGCCGGATCCAGCGAATACCAGGCATCGGTGCCCTGCTCCGCCACGCGGTCGGCGACCGCGCGCATCAGTTCGACCGAACGCGGATGCGGTTCGCCGCTGACCTTGTGGATGAACAGCGCGATCGGCACGCCCCAGGTGCGCTGGCGGCTGATGCACCAGTCCGGGCGGCCTTCGACCATGCCGGTGATGCGCGCCTGGCCCCAATCGGGCACCCAGGCCACCTGGCCGATGGCCGCCAGGGCGTCCTTGCGAAGGTTCGCCTGGCTCATCGAGATGAACCACTGCGGGGTGGCGCGGAACGCCACCGGCGACTTGTGCCGCCAGCAGTGCGGGTAGCTGTGCTCCATCTTGCCCGAGGCCAGCAGCACGCCGCGCTCGGCCAGCAGCGCGGTGATGGTGTCGTTGGCCTTCCAGATGAACTGGCCTTCGAAGATCGGCGTGCCCGGCAGGTAAACGCCGTTGCCGCCGATCGGGTTGAGCTGGGGCTGTTTGTACTTTTCCAGCAGGCCGTATTTCACGCCGACCTGGTAGTCCTCCTGGCCGTGGCCGGGCGCGGTGTGCACGGCGCCGGTGCCGGCTTCGGTGGTGACGTGTTCGCCAAGGATCAGCGGGATGTCGCGTTCGTAGAACGGATGCGACAGCACCAGGCCTTCGAGATCGGCGCCAGTGGCGCGGCCGAGCACCTGCGGGGTTTCAATGCCATAACGCTTGAGCGCGGCCTCGTGCAGCGCTTCGGCCAACACCAGCAGCACGCGCCTGCCGGCGCGCGCCGGGCCTTCGACCAGCACGTAGTCGATCCCGGCGCCCAGGGTGACCGCCAGCGAAGCCGGCAGGGTCCAGGGCGTGGTGGTCCAGATCGGCACCGCGACGATGGCGCCACCGCTGTCCGCGCCGAACTTCGCCGCCAGCGCGGCTGGTTCATGGGCGTCGTAGGCGACATCGACTTCCGGCGACACCTTGTCGGCGTATTCGATCTCGGCCTCGGCCAGCGCCGAACCGCAGTCGAAGCACCAGTGCACCGGCTTGACGCCGCGCGTGAGGTGCCCGCGCTCGACGATCTTCGCCAGCGAACGCAGCATGTCGGCTTCGAAGCTGAAGTCCATGCTGCGGTAGGGCTTGTCCCACTGGCCCAGCACGCCCAGGCGCTGGAAGTCCTTCGACTGTCCTTCGATCTGTTCGGCGGCGTATTCGCGGCACTTGGCGCGGAAGGCGGCGGCGTCGAGCTTGGTGCCGACCTTGCCGTGCTTCTTTTCGACCACCAGTTCGATCGGCAGGCCGTGGCAGTCCCAGCCCGGCACGTAGGGCGCGTCGAAGCCCGAAAGCAGCTTCGACTTCACCACCAGGTCCTTGAGGATCTTGTTCACCGCGTGGCCGATGTGGATCGAACCGTTCGCATACGGCGGGCCGTCGTGCAGCACGAACAGCGGCCGGCCCCGCGCGTTTTCGCGCACGCGCTGGTACAGGCCCATCTGCTGCCACGCGGCCAGCATGCCCGGCTCGCGCTTGGGCAGGTCGCCGCGCATCGGGAACGCCGTCTCGGGCAGGCTGATGGTGTGCTTGTAGTCCTTGCCGCCAGTGTCGGTCACTTCGCTCACGCACTTACTCCGGATGTTTCCCTGTCGTGGCGCAAAGCGCGCCGGGCCTGCCGGGAATCCTCGTCCATCTGTCGGACCAGGGACGGCAGGTCGTCGAATTTTTCCTCGTCGCGCAGCTTGGCGACGAACTCCACCTCGATGCGGCTTCCGTAGAGGTCGCCATCGAAGTCGAACACATGCGCCTCGAGCAGGGGCTCGACACCCTGCACCGTCGGCCGCGTGCCCAGGCTGGCCACGCCGGCGCGCGGTTCGGGGCCGATGCCGTGCACCCAGACCGCGAAGATGCCGCCCAGCGGCGCCCGCTTGCCGGCCAGGCGGATGTTCGCCGTAGGGTAGCCGAGCTGGCGGCCCAGCTGCTTGCCGCGCACCACCGTGCCGGCGATGGCGTAGCGGCGGCCCAGGGCGCGGGCGGCCGCGTCCAGGTCGCCGGCGGCCAGCTGGGCGCGCACGGCGCTGGCCGAGACCCGTTCACCGCCGTCGGCCACGACCGCCACTTCCGTGGCCTCGAAGCCGTGTTTGGCCCCAAGCGCCTGCAGGGTCGCCAGGTCGCCGGCGCGGCGGTGGCCGAAGCGGAAACCCGGCCCCACCCAGACCTCGCGCGCGGCCAGGCGCTTGACCAGCACCTTTTCCACGAAGGTTTCCGGCGACATCGCCGCCATCGCCGCGTTGAAACGCAGCAGGCCGACGGCGTCCATGCCCAGCCGGCACAGGCCCTCGAAGCGGGCCCGCGGCAGCAGCAGGCGCGCCGGCGGGTCGGCTGGGGCGAAATATTCGCGCGGCAGGGGTTCGAAGCTCAGCGCCACGGCCTTCAGGCCCAGGGCGCGCGCACGCGCCCGCACGCGGCCGACCAGGGCCTGGTGCCCCCGGTGGAGGCCGTCGAAGGCGCCGATGCAAACCACGCTGCCCTGCGGGGCGATGCATTCGCCCTCGACGTCCCGGAACAGCTTGTCCATCGGCGAATTATAGCCGGGCCCGGTCACGGCCCGCGCAGTTCACGCGGTCGCCAGCCCATCGCCAGCAGGCCCAGTCCGTAGGCGCCGGCACCGGCGCCGACCACGGCCAGCAGCAGGCCCCAGCGTGCGACGCCGGCCCAGGCCCGCCAGTCGCCGATGGCGTACAGGCAGCCCAGCACCGCCGCCGCCAGCGCCGCGCTGGCCACGCCCACGCGCAGCAGATGCCGGCCCCAGCCCGGCGAAAGCACGAACGTGCCCTCGCGGCGAAGGGCCCGCCACAGCAGCGCGGCATTGGCCAGGCCGGCCAGGCCAGTGGCCAGGGCGATGCCGGCGTGTGCGCCCGGCACGTCATACAGCCACAGCGGCGTGGTGATCGCGGCCGTCAGCGCCACGTTGATGAGCACCGTGCGCACCGCGGCCCGCATCGGGGTGCGGGTGTCCTGGCGCGCGTAGAAGGCCGAGAGCAGCACCTTGGTGGCCATGAACCCCGGGATGCCGATGCACATCGCCATCAGGCTCAGCGAGGTCATGCGGGCGTCGCCGGCGCTGAAGGCGCCGCGTTCGAAGATCGTCAGCACCAGCGGTTCGGCCAGCAGCACCAGTCCCAGCGCCGCCGGCACCGCCAGCAGCAGCACGCTGCGCAGGCCCCAGTCCAGGGCGCTGGCGTAGCCGGCGGTGTCGGTGTCGGCGTGGCGGCGCGCCAGGTGCGGCAGGATCACCGTGCCCAGGGCGACGCCGAACATCCCCAGCGGGAATTCGACCAGGCGGTCGGAGTAATAAAGCCAGCTCTGGCTGCCGTCGATCAGCAGCGAGGCGAACATGGTGCCGACGATCAGGTTCAGCTGCGCCACCGACGAGGAAAACAGCGTCGGCAGCATCAGCGCGCCGACCCGGCGCACGCCCGGATGCCTGAAATTTAGCCGCAGCCGGGGCCGCAGTCCCAGCCGCCCCATCGCCGGCCACAGCAGCACCAGCTGCAGGAAACCGGCGGCCAGCACGCCCCAGGCCAGGGCGCGGATGGGCACGGCCAGCATCGGCGCCAGCAGCAGCATGGCCGCGATCACCGACAGGTTGTGCAGCACCGGGGTCACCGCCGGCAGGGCGAAACGCTGGAAGCTGTTGAGCACGGCGCCGGCCAGGGCCGTCATCGACACCAGGGCCAGGTAGGGGAAAACGATGCGCAGCAGGTCGGAGGTAAGCGCGAACTTGGCCGGGTCATCGAGCTGGCCGGGGGCAATGGCCGCCACCACCAGCGGCGCCGCCAGCATGCCCAGGCCGCTGACCACCAGCACCACCGCGCACAGGGCGCCGGCCACGTGGTCCAGGAAATCCTTCAGCGCCGCCTGGTCGCCGCGCTGGCGCAGCTCCGACAGCACCGGCACGAAGGCCGAGGCGAACGAACCCTCGGCGAAGATCCGGCGCAGGTAGTTGGGAATGCGGTAGGCGACCGCGAAGGCATCGACGATGCCGCCGGCGCCGAACACGTGCGCCTGCACCACGTCCCGGGCGAAGCCGGCGATGCGCGACAGCAGGGTCATGGCGCTGAAAACCGCGGTGGAACGCAGCAGGCCGCCCTTTGCCTGGGCCGTCTCGGGCGGGCTCACGGGCGCGCCCCGGGGGGTATTTGACTCAAGCTACTGAATCCCCCATAATTTCGGGTCTTTCGACCCCCTATTACCGGCCGGGAACCCAACGCCCGGCCCTCGTCCAACGTTTTCAGGAGCCCTCCGTGGCCAACATCAAGTCCGCCAAGAAGCGCGCCAAGCAGACCGTCGTCCGCAACGCCCGCAATGCCAGCCAGCGTTCCATGCTGCGCACCGCCGTGAAGAAGGTCCTCAAGGCCCTTGAAGCCAAGGACGCCCCGGCTGCCGAAGCCGCCTTCGCGACCGCCCAGCCGATCCTCGACCGCTACTCGGCCCGTGGCCTGATCCACAAGAACAAGGCTGCCCGTCACAAGAGCCGCATCACCGCCCACATCAAGGCGCTGAAGCAGGCCTGAGCCCGCGGCGCCGTCAGGCGCCCTGGCCAGCGCACGAAGGCCGGCGAAAGCCGGCCTTTTTGCTGCCTGCGATTTGCCGGCCCATTTGCCTGCCCCGAGGGTACGGCGGCGGCTGCCGCATCCAGCGGCCGCCGGCTCAGCCATTGCGCGCCATCTCCGCCCGGGCGGCCACGTCTTCGGCGGCCTCCAGGGCCGCGGCCTTCTGGTCGTCGAAGAACTGCTGCACCTTGAGCACGATCGGCCAGGTGCCTTCCCGGCCGATGGCCGAGACCATGAACCACGGCTCCTTCCAGTCCAGCGCCTTCACCAGCGCCTCGGCGCGCGCCTGGCGCTCGTCCTCGGGCAGCAGGTCGGCCTTGTTCATCACCAGCCAGCGGGGTTTTTCCAGCATCGCCGGGTCGTGCTTGCGCAGCTCGGCCTCGATCGCGCGCACCTGGTAAACCGGGTCGGTGCCTTCGTCGAAGGGCGCCATGTCCACCAGGTGCAGCAGCAGGCGGGTGCGCTGCACGTGGCGCAGGAACTGCGCGCCCAGGCCGGCGCCGTCGGCCGCGCCTTCGATCAGGCCGGGGATGTCGGCGATGACGAAGCTGCGGTCCACCTCGACGCTGACCACGCCCAGGTTGGGGTACAGGGTGGTGAACGGGTAATCGGCCACCTTCGGCGTGGCCGAAGATACGGCGCGGATGAAGGTGGACTTGCCGGCGTTGGGGAAGCCCAGCAGGCCGACGTCGGCCAGCAGCTTCAGTTCAAGCCGGATCTCGCGTTCTTCGCCCGGGGTGCCGGTGCCGGCCTTGCGCGGGGCCCGGTTGACCGAACTCTTGTAGTGCACGTTGCCCTTGCCACCCAGGCCGCCCTGGGCCACCAGCAGGCGGTCGCCGTGGTCGGTGAGATCGCCGATGATCTCGTCGGTGCCGACGTTGATGACCTCGGTGCCGACCGGGACGCGGATGATCACGTCGTCGCCGGCCTTGCCGAACATCTGCCGGCCCATGCCGTTCTGGCCGCGCTGGGCGCGGTACTGGCGCTGGTGGCGGAAGTCGATGAGGGTGTTGAGGTTTTCATCGGCCTGCAGCCAGACGCTGCCGCCGTTGCCGCCATCGCCGCCGTCCGGGCCGCCCAGGGGGATGAACTTCTCCCGCCGGAAACTGATGCAGCCGTTGCCGCCGCTGCCGGCGGAAACGGTGATGGTGGCTTCGTCAACGAATTTCACGAGGTGTTTCCCTGGCGGGGCCCGGGGCCGTCCGCGCTGATTGTGGGCCGTCCGCGCCGCGCCGTGAAGGGCGCGGGCCGGCCTGGCCGGGAGGCTGAAACGAAAAGCCCCGCCGAAGCGGGGCCCTTCAGGCGGAACCGGGCGGGTTTCAGGCCGCCGGGACCACGCTCACGGTGCGGCGCTTCTTGGGGCCCTTGACCGAGAAATCCACCACGCCGTCCACCAGGGCGAACAGGGTGTGGTCGCGGCCGAGGCCGACGCCCGGACCCGGATGGAACTCGGTGCCGCGCTGGCGCACGATGATGTTGCCGGCGTCGATGGCCTGGCCACCGTACATCTTGACGCCGAGGTACTTCGGGTTGGAATCGCGGCCGTTGCGGGACGAGCCTACGCCTTTTTTCTGTGCCATGACGCTGTCTCCTCTGGCTTAGCCGGCGATGCCGGTGATTTCGATTTCGGTGTAGTACTGCCGGTGGCCCATCTGCTTGCGATGGTGCTTGCGGCGACGGAACTTGACGATGCGGACCTTGTCCAGGCGGCCGTGCGACTTGATGGTCGCGGTGACCTTGGCACCATCAACGAGGGGCGCGCCAACGGTGACCTTGTCGCCGTCGCCGAGCATCAGCACCTTTTCGATGTCGAAGCTCTTGCCTTCCTCGAGGTCGATCTTCTCGACCTTCAGGGTCTCGCCCTGCATAACGCGGTACTGCTTACCGCCGGTAACGATGACTGCGTACATGACCGGAATTCCTCTAGTAGTTATTTTGAAGACACCTGCCCGCGGTCACGGGACAGAAGCGGAATTATAAGCGGCTTCCCAAGCCCGGTGCAAGCCCCTGTCCCACAAGGCAATTCACCCCGCGTAGCCGGTCGGGGCGGGCCGGACTGCTAGACTGCCGGGTTCCCGTTCCCGCCAGCCGTCAAGGAGCCCTCCCCGGCGCATGGATACGATTCGCATCCGCGGTGCACGCACCCACAATCTCAAGAACATCGACCTGGACCTGCCCCGGAACCGGCTGATCGTCATCACCGGCCTGTCCGGCTCGGGCAAGTCGTCCCTGGCCTTCGACACCATCTATGCCGAGGGCCAGCGCCGTTACGTCGAGTCCCTGTCGGCCTACGCCCGGCAGTTCCTGAGCGTGATGGAGAAGCCGGACGTGGACCATATCGAGGGCCTGTCCCCGGCCATCTCGATCGAGCAGAAGTCCACCTCGCACAACCCGCGCTCGACCGTGGGCACGATCACCGAGATCTACGACTACCTGCGCCTGCTGTTCGCCCGGGTCGGCACCCCGCGCTGCCCGGACCACCACTACCCGCTCGAGGCCCAGACCGTCGGCCAGATGGTCGACCAGGTGCTGGCCCTGCCCGCCGACCGGCGCTACATGCTGCTGGCCCCGGCCGTGCGCGAGCGCAAGGGCGAACACGCCCAGGTCTTCGACCAGCTGCGCGCCCAGGGTTTCGTGCGGGTCCGGGTCAACGGCGAGCTGTATGAACTCGACGCCGTGCCTACCCTGGCCCTGCGCCAGAAACACACCATCGAAGTGGTCGTGGACCGCTTCAAGCCCCGCGAAGACCTCAAGCAGCGCCTGGCCGAAAGCTTCGAGACCGCGCTGAAACTGGGCGACGGCCTGGCCCAGGTCCAGGACCTGGACGACGACTCGGTGGCGCCGCTGCTGTTTTCCTCCAAGTTCAGCTGCCCGGTCTGCGACTACGCCCTGCCCGAGCTCGAGCCGCGGCTGTTTTCGTTCAATTCGCCGGTGGGCGCCTGCCCGGGCTGCGACGGCCTGGGCATCACCCAGTTCTTCGACCCCTCGCGCGTGGTCGTGCACCCCGAACTGAGCCTGGCCGCCGGCGCCGTGCGCGGCTGGGACCGCCGCAACGCCTACTACTTCCAGCTGATCGCCTCGCTGGCCAAACACTACGGCTTCGACCCGGACGCGGCCTGGCAGGAGCTGTCCGAGCCGGTGCGCCAGGCGGTGCTGAAACCCTTCCTGCGCGACGGGCTGCTGACGGCC
>NZ_CAXBJS010000030.1:0-22045 GCF_963976025.1 uncultured Arenimonas sp. | reverse complement strand
GTCAGGCCGTTGCGAAACAGCAGGTAGGAAAGCAGCAGGTAGTCCATGTGGCTGCGGTGGCAGGGCACGTAGATCACTTCGTGCCCGGGCGCGACCTGCTTGAGCGTGTCCATGTGGTGCACGTTCAGGCCGTCGTAGATGCGGTTCCAGAAGCCGGTAAGCGCGAACGAGGCCGAGCGCACCACCGGGTTGGAATAGTCGGCGGCGATTTCCCAGGCGAACCCGTGCGCCTTTTTCCAGGCGTCGAGGTATTCGGTGCCGTCGCGGCGGGCCTGGTCGGTGATCGCCTTGCGCACCGGCTCGGCGTCGAGCACGCGGTCCACCAGCAGGCGGCGCGTGGACAGGTCGGGGCCGATGACCGCGGTCTTTATGCGGCGGAAGTGCGCGCGCAGCACCCGGCTGACCTTGCGCACCTGGCGCTCGTGCGGCATGTCGTCGCCGAGGATTTCCCAGACGCGCACGCCCGGTGAGAACTGCACCACCGTGTCGCGGCCGTTGAGCAGGATCGCCAGCAGCCGGCGGAACCGGCCCACCAGCGCCCAGTTTTCCGAGAACAGCACCGAGAACCAGCCCGACTGCCGCGCCGGCGCCCGGCCGACGAAGATCGACACCGGCACCAGCTGCACGTCCTGGTCGGGGTAGAGGCGGTGCGCCATCAGCAGGCGCGACAGTGCGTCGGAATGGCTGCGGTTCTTCGGGCGCCCGAACAGGCCGGCGCGGCGGCGCGACAGCGCCACGTAGGCGCGCTTGCGGCCCAGCGGGTCGCCCGGCAGCGCCGCCAGCGGCGAGGGCAGGCCGGCTTCGCGGCAGGCGCGGTCCAGGATCAGGGTGTTCGACAGCCCGTAGTTTTCGATGACGTAGCAGATCGGCCGGTCGAGATCGAAGGGCGGCTCGGCGGGCTCGCGCTTGATTTCGATCCAGGGCTTGAGCAGCGCTTCCATGAAGCGCGCCCAGATCGGCGGTTTGCCGGGCGGACGAGGGGTCGGGCCCGGCGAGGGCGTGTGGGTGGCGTCCATGCGTGCTGGCTCAGTCGGCGCTGCCGGCGCCCGGGGTCGCGGCGTCCGCTTCGGGGGCCGGGGACTGCGCCACGGCGGCCTCCGGACCGGCTTCGGCCAGGTCGGCTTCGGCCTGGCGGATGGCATCGGCGCTGTACCAGCCCTCGCCGACACGCTGCATGTCCATTTCGAAGCTGACGGTTTCGTCCAGCAGCGGGTAGGTGACCTTCACGCGGGCCTTGTCGCCTTCGCTGGACAGCAGCTCGGCCTCGACGCCGTCGAGCGAGGCGTCCAGGTCCATGTCGTAGGCCTTGGCGGCCTGCTTGAAGCCGGCCAGGGCGATGCCGCCCTTTTCCATCGCCGGCATCATTTCCAGGGCGCGGGCGTCCTCGAGCGTGGGCAGGTCCAGTTCGCGGGCGGTGGCGCTGAGCGCGCGGATGGCCTGGCGGGCGCGGTCGCGGTCGGTGAACAGCGCCGGCTGGGCCCAGTCCAGCAGGGTCGAGACCAGTTCCTGGCCGTGGGACTTCTCGGCGGCGCTGAGTTCGGTGTTGGCCTCGATGGCGGCGTTGAGGAAGATGCCGGCGGTGGCCTGCATCAGCGGCCACTGGCCGGCGATCTCGGTTTCGAACTCGACCAGCTTGGGCTCGATGTCGCGCATCAGGGCCTTTTCGGCGTCCGGAGCCATCAGGCGCGCCATGGTGTCGGCGTATTCACGGGCCTCTTCCGGGTCGGCCGGTTCGGCTTCGGCCAGGCGGCGGTTCCACAGGGCTTCGGTGCGCGCATGCAGATCCGGCGGCAGGCCCAGACGGGACCAGCGCACCAGGTCGTTGTCGCGCAGGGCCTGGGCCTGGGCTTGAATGGCGGCGACCGGGCTGCCGGGCACCGTCGAGGCGTCCTCGGCCGGCGGGTCGCGGCGGCAGGCGACCAGGGCAAGCGCGATCAGCAGCAGGGCAGCCATGGCCCGGAGGTTCGGGAATCGGATCATGCGGCGTGGATACCGTCGGGATTGGCGGCCGAATCTACCAGATCGGGTGTTCAGGACCCGTTTCCCGCCCCTTCGACGGCCTGGCGGATCTGGGCCCGGATGGCCTCGGCGGCGGCCACCGGGTCGGCGGCGTTGCGGATGGGCCGGCCGACCACGATGTAGTCGGCGCCGGCCGCGAAGGCCGCAGCCACGTCCACCGTGCGCTTCTGATCGTCGCCGGCCGGGCCGGCGGGGCGGATGCCGGGGCAGACCACCAGGAAACCCGGACCGGTGGCCTGGCGGATCGCGCCGGCTTCCTGGCCCGAAGCGATGACGCCGTCGCAGCCGGCGGCCTGCGCGGCCAGGGCGCGGTCGACGACGACCTCCGAGGGCTCACGATCGATGCCCATTTGCCGAAGATCGCTGCGATCCATCGAGGTGAGCACGGTGACCGCCAGGAGGCGAATGTCGCCCTTCTCCTGCGAAGCGGCATGCATCATGGCGTGATGTTGGCCGTGGATGGTGCACAGCGAAACCGGATACCGGCGCAGACCGCGGATGGTCGCGGCCACGGTGGCCGGCACGTCGTGGAATTTCAGGTCCACGAACACCTGCTTGCCGCGGCCGGCCAGGTCCTCGAGCACCCGGAAGTAGTCGCCGCTGGTCAGCAGCTCCATGCCGATCTTGTAGAAGCCGACCGAGTCGCCCAGGCGGTCGACCCAGGCGGTGGCCTCAGCGGCCGTGGGCACGTCGAGGGCGAAAATGAGGCGATCGCGGACGGGGATCATGGGCTTATTCGGCGTAGTGCAGGGCGTCGAGCTTCATCTGCCGGCGTTCGGCCTCCGGCAGCTCCCAGGCGTTGTTGAACAGGGCTGGCTCCCAGCTGCCGTAGGTCGGGTTGGGCAGCACGAACCAGCGTTCGCCGAACCAGGCCAGGTAGGGCTGCAGGGCCTGCTTGCGGCCGGCCGGGGTGTTGGCCTCGATGCTGACCATGTCGCCGATCTGGTCGCCAAACTGCATCAGCACCCGGTGCGTGCGGCCCACGTGCTGGCGGCGGCAGCCCTTCTCCGAGCCGTGCTGTTCGCAGCCTTCGACGAAAAAGCCCAGGCCCAGGAACTGGTCGTCGGACTGGATCGGGAAACCGACGGCCTTGAGGTTGGCGACGGTGGCGTCGTTGAGGTGGGCGGCGCGGTTGGAGACGTAGAAGATGGTGACGCCGCGTTCGGCCGCGGCTTTGGCGAACTCCAGCGCGCCCGGCACCGGCCGCGCTTCTTCTTCACGTACCCAGCCGTCCCAGGTGACTTCGTTGTAGCTGCCGCCGTCGCGCACCAGACGGGCCTGGTAGGGCGAGTTGTCGAGCACGGTTTCGTCGATGTCGACGATCACCGCCGGCGGCAGGCCGTCGGGCGGGTTGGCGCGTTCGGACGGCACCAGGGCGTCCCAGCCGGGGGTCTTGAGGGCGCGGTCGAGTTCCTTGCTGGCGGCCAGGAAAGTCTGGACGGTAAGCAGCGAATATTCCTCGGCGGTCTGCACCCAGGCCACGGCGTTCATGTTGTCGTTGGCGGCCGGGCCGGCGGCGGCCGGGGCCGGTTCCGGCGCCGGGGTTTCGGCCGGCGCGCGGCTGGGCGCGGTCTGGCAGGCGGCCAGGGCCAGCACGAGGGCGGACAGCGACAGGGTGCGCAAGGGGGTCATCAGCGGGTTCCTTTCTCGAAGGCCGCCGATTCTACCCGGCGCCCGCGACGGCGTCGTTTCAGTCGTTGAAGATCAGTCGTTGAAGAGGGCGGCGATGGCGTCCATGTGGGCGCGGCCGCGCTGTTTTTTCTCGGCGGTTTCGCGTTCGGGGTCGCTGCCGTCGCGCAGCAGGTCTGCGGCGGGCAGTTCGTCCAGGAAGCGGCTGGGCAGCAGGTGTTCGAGCGCGCCCCAGCGTTTGATTTCGGCGCTGTGCGAGAGGTACAGGCGCTCCTTGGCGCGGGTGATTCCCACGTACATCAGCCGGCGTTCTTCCTCGAGCCCGCCTTCCTCGACGCTGGCTTCGTGCGGCAGGTTGCCGTCCTCGCAGCCGATAACGAAGACCGTGCGGAACTCCAGGCCCTTGGCCGCGTGCAGGCTCATCAGGCGCACGGCGTTGCCGGGTTCGCCGCGGTCGGCGTTCGACAGCAGGGCCAGCTGCGCGGCAAGCTCACCCGGGCCGCCGCCGCGGGCGCCTTCGAACCACGAGGCCAGTTCGTCCAGGTTGGCCTTGCGGCGCAGGAAGCCGGCCTCGTCCTTGCACTGGCTGCGCACCATGCCCAGCAGGCCGCTGCGTTCGGCCAGCACCGGCACCAGTTCGGCCGGGGTCAGGCGCTGGGAGTCGTCGCGCAGCGATTCGACGATGCGGGTGAATTCATCCAGCCCGGCGGCGGCGCGCGGCGTCAGCTGTTTGAGGAAACCGATCTGCCCGGCCGCCCGCGACATCGGCATGCCGGCGGTCTGCGCCATCGCCGCCAGCTTTTCCAGCGTGGTGGCGCCGACTTCGCGCTTGGGCGCGGCGATCGCGCGCAGGAAAGCGGTGTCGTCGTCGGGATTGGCCAGCACGCGCAGCCAGCTCAGCAGGTCCTTGACCTCGGCGCGGTCCAGGAAAGCGGTGCCGCCGGTGAGGTGATACGGGATGCGCAGCAGCTGCAGCGCTTTTTCCAGCGGCCGCGACTGGTGGTTGCCGCGGAACAGGATGGCGAACTCGCCCCAGGGGATTTCCTTGGCCTGCTTGAGGTAGTGGATTTCCGCGGCGATGCGCTCGGCTTCGTGGTCGGAATTTCGGCACTGCCAGACCCGCACCGGCTCGCCGTCGCCGTGCTGGCTCCAGAGCTGCTTGAGGTGCTTGTGCGGGTTCTTTTCAATCAGGGTGTTGGCGCAGCGCAGGATGCGGCCCGAGCAGCGGTAGTTCTGCTCGAGCTTGATCACCTTCAGCGCCGGGTAGTCCTGGGCCAGCATTTCCAGGTTTTCCGGCTGGGCGCCACGCCAGGCATAGATGCTCTGGTCGTCGTCGCCCACGCAGGTCATGTTGCCCTTGGGGCCGGCGAGTTGTTTCAGCAGCCGGTACTGGGCGCCGTTGGTGTCCTGGCATTCGTCCACCAGCAGGTAGCGGATGCGTTCACGCCAGCCGGCGGCCAGGTCGGGCTCGGCTTCCAGCAGCTGCAGTGGCAGCCGGATCAGGTCGTCGAAGTCCACCGCGTTGAAGGCCTGCAGCCGCGCCTGGTAGCGCGCGTACAGGGCGGCGGCCTCGCGCTCGCGCACGCTGCGCGCGGCCTCGGCGGCCTGCTCGGGCGTGAGCGCATTGTTCTTGGCGGCGCTGATCAGGTTCTGCAGGGCGTACAGGGCGTCGTTCTTCAGGCCCTGCGGCGAGAGATCCTTGATGATCGACATCTGGTCGTCGGCGTCGAAGATCGAAAAGCCCCGGCGCAGGCCGGCGCGGTCATGTTCGATCTGCAGGAAGCGCAGGCCCAGGGAGTGGAAGGTGGTAACCGTCAGGCCCTCGGCGGCATCGCCCTTGATGCGCTTGGCGACACGCTCGCGCATTTCACGCGCGGCCTTGTTGGTGAAGGTGATCGCGGCGATGTGCCGGGCCTCGCGCTGGCCGCTGCCGACCAGGTGGGCGATCTTTTCGGTGATGACGCGGGTCTTGCCGCTGCCGGCGCCGGCCAGCACCAGCAGGGGGCCTGCCGTGTAGGCGACCGCTTCTTTCTGGGGAGGGTTGAGGTCATGCATGAGGGCGCCGATTGTACCGGGCCGGCGGGTACAATCCGCGCCATGCTGCAGGTCACGCCCACCCTCGCCATCCCCGACGACGAACTGGTCGAGCGTTTCGTGCGCTCGGGCGGGCCGGGCGGCCAGAACGTGAACAAGGTCTCGACCGCCGTCGAGCTGCGTTTCGACGTGGCCAATTCCCCCTCGCTGCCCGACGCCGTGCGCGCCCGCCTGCTGGCCCGCCGCGACCGGCGCATTACCGCCGAAGGCGTGCTGGTGCTCAGCGCCCAGCGTTTCCGCACCCAGGACCGCAACCGTGAAGACGCGCGCGAGCGCCTGGCCGCCGTGGTCGCCGCCGCGACCGTGGCGCCGAAGAAGCGCATCGCCACCAAGCCGACGAAGGGCTCGAAGGAACGCCGCCTGGGCGCCAAGCGTGAACGCGCGACGGTCAAGCGCCAGCGCAGCGCGAATGACGCGCGTGCCGGTCCTGCCGGCGCAGGCACCGAGCAGCGGCGGCCGCTTCAGTCGCTGGTTTGGCCGTTGCCTGCTGCGCCTGGGCGGCTGGACGATCGAAGGCGACTTCCCGGCCGACCCGCGCCTGGTGGTGATCGCCGCGCCGCATTCCTCGGGTTGGGACGCCTACTGGGGCCTGGCCGCCAAGCTGGCCATGGGCGTGGACATCACCTTCATCGCCAAGGCCGAACTGTTCCGCGGGCCGCTGGGCTGGCTGCTGCGCAGGCTCGGCGGCGTGCCGGTGGACCGCAGTGCACCGGGCGGCCTGGTCGACCAGACCGTCGAGCAGATCCGCGGCGCCGAACGCATGTACTTCGTGCTGGCGCCGGAAGGCACCCGCAAGCGCGTCCAGCAGTGGAAGACAGGCTTCTGGAAGATCGCCAGGCGCGCGGAGGTGCCGGTGTTCTGCGCCTGGTTCCACTACCCCACGCGCACGATCGGCCTGGGACCGCTGGTCCACCTGACCGACGACCAGGCGGCCGACATGGCCCGTATCCGCGAAATCTACCGCCCCCACGTCGGCAAGAACCGCGACACGCTTTAGCTCGCGGCTTGGGTCGTGCGAAGGGGGTGGTTAGACTGCCCCGATGGATTTCATCTACAGCACCTACGAGCAGCTTACCGCGCATCCCTGGCTGCACTCGGCCACCATCGCCCTCGCGCTGCTGGTGCTGGCCTGGCTGGCCGACCAGCTGACCCAGCGCATCACGCTGCGCGTGCTGGTACGCATGGTCGAGGCCTCGTCGGTGAAGTGGGACGACGCCCTGCTGGCACGCGGCGTCATCTCGCGCCTGGCCCACGCCGTGCCGGCGGTCGTTGTCTACCTGGGCGTGCCGGTGGTGCCCAACCTGCCCGATGGCGCGGTGGAAGTGGTGCGCAATGTCGCCGCCGCCTATGTGGTGCTGACCGTCGCGCAGGCGCTGAGCGCCTTCCTGGCCAGCCTGCAGGACATCTACGAGGCCCACGACCCCGAACGTGCACGCAGCCGGCCGATCAAGGGTTACCTGCAGGTCGCCAAGATCGTGCTGTTCGTGCTGGCGGTGGTGCTGATCATCGCGGTGCTGGTGGACAAGTCGCCGCTGCTGCTGCTGTCGGGCTTCGGTGCCATGACGGCGGTGCTGATGCTGGTGTTCAAGGACACCATCCTGTCGCTGGTGGCCAGCGTGCAGATCCAGTCCAACGACATGGTGCGGGTGGGCGACTGGATCGAGATGCCCAAGTACGGCGCCGACGGCGACGTCATCGACGTCGCCCTGCACACGGTGAAGGTGCAGAACTGGGACAAGACCATCACCACCATCCCCACGCACACGCTGATCGCCGACAGCTTCAGGAACTGGCGCGGCATGAGCGAGTCCGGCGGCCGCCGCATCAAGCGCGCGCTGCCGATCGACCAGGGCACGGTGCGTTACCTCAGCAACGAAGAGCGCGAAGACCTCGCGCGTTTCGTGCTGCTGCAGCCCTACCTGGAAAAGAAGGCCTCGGAGCTGGCCGAATGGAACGCCCAGCGCCAGGGCAAGGCGCCGGTGAACCTGCGCCGGCTGACCAACCTGGGCACCTTTCGCGCCTACGCCCGCGCCTACCTGCAGGCGCACAAGGGCATCCGCGACGACATGACCCTGCTGGTGCGCCAGCTCGACCCGGGCCCGCAGGGCCTGCCGATCGAGATCTACTGCTTCACCGCCACCACGGCCTGGAACGACTACGAAGACATCCAGTCCGACATCTTCGACCACCTGCTGGCGATCCTGCCGGAGTTCGGGCTGCGCGCCTTCCAGGCGCCGTCGGGTGGCGACGTTGCCGCGGCCGCGCAGGCGCTGGGTGCTCAGCGCTCCGAGTGACCTGAGTCGAAATAATCCCGGCGCTGGAACAGGCCCGGTTTGACCAGGTCGACGAAATCCCGCGCCTGCGGACTCAGGTATTTGCCTTTGCGCATCACCACGCCGTAGCTGCGCGGCGGGAAATAGTCGGCCAGGCTGCGCGCCACCAGCCGCTGCTTGTCAGCTTCCGTAAGGCAGATGCTGGTGACGATGCTGATGCCCAGGCCCATGGCCACGTACTGCTTGATCACCTCCCAGCCGCCCACTTCCAGCGCCACGGTGTAGGGCACGCGCTGCTGCTGGAACACCAGGTCGACCAGCCGGTAGGTCGTCAGGCGCCGCGGCGGCAGGATCAGGCCGTAGGGCGACAGGTCCTCCAGCCGCAGGTCGGGTTTTTCCGCCAGCGGGTGGCCGGGCGGGCAGATCAGCATGGGGTCGAAGGAATACACCGGCTCGTAGGCCAGGTCGGTGGGTACGTCCAGCATCGAACCCACGGCCAGGTCCACGCCGTCCGAGCGCAGCAGCCCCAGGCCGTCCTGGCCGGTGACGTTGTGCAGCACCAGCTGGACCTCGGGGTGCTGTTCCCGAAAGGCCTGCACCAGGGTCGGCAGCAGATACAGGATGGTCGAACTGCCGGCCGCCACGTGCAGCTCGCCGGCCTTCAAGCCCTTGATCTTGCTGCGAAACTCGGCTTCCAGGCCGTCCAGCCCCTCGACCAGGGGCCGGGCCAGGTCGTAAAGCAGCTGGCCTTCGCGGGTGAGGCTGAAACGCCGGCCGATGCGCTCGAAGAGCGGGGTGCCCAGCTCCCGTTCCAGGGCCTGCACCTGCAGGGTTACGGCCGGCTGGCTGAGGAACAGGGCCTCGGCCGCCCGGGTCACCGAGCCCAGGCGTGCGACCTGGCAGAAGGCCCGTACGGGCTTGAGACGGTCACCCTTGTAGTAGAAGCGGGGCTTTCGCTCGGCCATAAGTGACTGTTTCCAGTTCTGTATAAGCCCAGCTTATAACAAGTATCAAAACATTTGTTTTGTCAAAGTCGGGTCTCGGGGCCTAGGGTCGAAGCCAGTCCCGAATCCGGAGATTCCCCATGGCAGGCGACGCCGCACGCACCCTTTCCCCCCTGGTCCTGGCCGGCCCGCGCCTGGCCGGCCAGGAAGACCTGCTTGGCCCGGCCGCCCTGGAGTTCCTGGTTGAACTGCACCGGACCTTCGAAGCCCGGCGCCAGGAACGCCTCGCGGCCCGCCGCCAGCGCCAGGCCCGCTTCGACGCCGGCGAACTGCCCGACTTCCGCGAAGACACCCGCGCCATCCGCGAAGGCGACTGGACCGTGGCCCCGATCCCGGCGGCGCTGCTCGACCGCCGGGTCGAGATCACCGGGCCGGTCGAACCCAAGATGGTGATCAACGCCCTGAACTCCGGCGCCAGCTGCTACATGGCCGATTTCGAAGACTCCACCAGCCCGACCTGGGAAAACCTGCTGGTCGGCCAGCGCGCCCTGCGCAAGGCCACCAGCGGCACCCTGGACTGGATGGCGCCGGACGGCAGCAAGCACTACGTGCTCGACCCGACTTCGACCACCACCCTGATCGTGCGCCCGCGCGGCTGGCACCTGGACGAAAAGAACGTGCTGGTGGACGGCGAGCGCCTTTCGGCCAGCCTGTTCGACCTGGGCCTGTTCGCCTTCCTCAACGCCACCGTGCTGCAGGCCCGCGACCGCGGCCCCTACTTCTACCTGCCCAAGCTCGAGTGCATGGAAGAGGCGGCGCTGTGGGAGGACGTGCTGTCCTGGATCGAAGCGCGCCTGCGCCTGCCGGCCGGCTGCATGAAGGTGACGGTGCTTATCGAAACCCTGCCCGCGGCCTTCGAGATGCACGAAATCCTGCACGCGCTGCGCAGCCGAATCGTCGGCCTGAACTGCGGCCGCTGGGACTACATCTTCAGCTACCTCAAGGTCTTCCGCCGGCACCGCGACCGCGTGCTGCCCGAACGTGGCCAGGTCGGCATGACCCAGCCCTTCCTGAAGGCCTATTCGGAACTGCTGGTGCAGACCTGCCACCGCCGCGGCGCCCACGCCATGGGCGGCATGGCCGCGCAGATCCCGATCGCCGGCGACCCGATCGCCAACGAAGAAGCCATCGCCCGCGTGCGCGCCGACAAGCAGCGCGAAGTCGACGCCGGCCACGACGGCACCTGGGTCGCGCACCCGGCGCTGATTCCGGTGGCACGCGGGATCTTCGACGCCGGCATGCCCGGCCCGAACCAGCACGACAAGCGCCGCGAGGACGTACAGGTGGATCGCGACGCGCTGATCCGGCCCAGCATCGGCACCATCACCCGCAAGGGTTTCGACAACAACGTCGAGGTCTGCGTGCGCTACCTGGCCGCCTGGCTCGACGGCAACGGCTGCGTGCCCATCCACTGGCTGATGGAGGACGCCGCCACCGCCGAGATCGGCCGCGCCCAGCTCTGGCAGTGGCTGCACAACAAGCACCTGCACCTCGACGACGGCACGCCGGTGGACTTCTCGCTGTTCGACCGCGCGCTGCTGGCCCTGCCCTCGAAGCTGGCCGACCGCATGAAGCTGCCCGGCGGCTCGAAGATCAACGAAGCCATCGCGCTGCTCGACGAACTGACGCATGCCGACGAGCTGGTCGAGTTCCTGACCCTGCCGGCCTACGAACGCCTGTAAGCCCACAAAAACATCATTCCCCCGCTCAAAAGGACACGCCGCCATGACCACCACCCTCCCCACCGCCGAGCAGCTCAAGCAGACCTGGGCCAAGGACGCCCGCTGGTCCGGTATCCAGCGCGGCTACAGCGCCGAAGAGGTGGTGCGCCTGCGCGGCACCGTGGCCATTGAACATTCCCTGGCCCGCCTGGGCGCGGAAAAGCTGTGGAAGTCGCTGGGCAGCGAGCCCTTCGTCAATGCGCTGGGCGCGCTGACCGGCAACCAGGCCATGCAGCAGGTCAAGGCGGGACTGAAGGCCATCTACCTCAGCGGCTGGCAGGTCGCGGCCGACGCCAACGTCGCCGGCGAGATGTACCCCGACCAGTCGCTGTACCCGGCCAACTCGGTGCCGCTGGTGGTCAAGCGCATCAACAACGCGCTGCTGCGCGCCGACCAGCTGCACCACGCCGAAGGCAAGGACGACATCGACTTCCTGCAGCCGATCGTGGCTGACGCCGAAGCCGGCTTCGGCGGCGTGCTCAATGCCTTCGAGCTGATGAAGGCGATGATCGAGGCCGGCGCCGCCGGCGTGCACTTCGAGGACCAGCTGGCTTCGGTGAAGAAGTGCGGCCACATGGGCGGCAAGGTGCTGGTGCCGACCCAGGAAGCCGTGCAGAAGCTGATTGCCGCGCGCCTGGCCGCCGACGTGATGAACGTGCCGACCCTGCTGGTCGCGCGCACCGACGCCGAAGCCGCCGATCTGCTGACCAGCGACATCGACCCCAACGACAGGCCTTTCTGCACCGGCGAGCGCACGCCCGAAGGTTTCTACAAGACCCGCAACGGCATCGACCAGGCCATCAGCCGCGGCCTGGCCTACGCGCCCTACGCCGACCTGGTGTGGTGCGAAACCGGCAAGCCCGACCTCGAGTTCGCGCGCAAGTTCGCCGAAGCCATCCACGCCAAGTTCCCGGGCAAGCTGCTGGCCTACAACTGCTCGCCGAGCTTCAACTGGAAGAAGAACCTCGACGACGCCACCATCGCGAAGTTCCAGAAGGAGCTGGGCGCCATGGGCTACAAGTTCCAGTTCATCACCCTGGCCGGCTTCCACGCGCTCAACTACGGCATGTTCGAGCTGGCGCACGGGTACGCGCGCAACCAGATGACCGCCTTCGTCGAGCTGCAGGAGAAGGAATTCGCCGCCGCCGACAAGGGTTTCACCGCGGTCAAGCACCAGCGCGAAGTCGGCACCGGCTATTTCGATTCGGTCACCCAGGCCATCCAGGGTGGCAACAGCTCGACCACCGCACTGAAGGGTTCGACCGAAGAAGAACAGTTCCACGGGGAGCGCCAGGCGGACGCCGCCTGATCCCGGGGCCGGCCCCGTCAGGGGAGGGGGCCGGCCCAATTTGATGCGCGTCGCATATCGGGGGCCCGGTCCCGGTTACACTCGGCTGTAACCGAGGGTCGAGCTTCCCAGTGAATCCAACCGATTACCCGGTCCACGTCGCCGCTCAAAGCAGCAGCGACGCGGACGCCCGACTGCCATCGCAGCTGTCACCCGACGAATTCCGGGTGCTGGCTTCTGTCGGCGTCAGCCGGGCGGTGCTGCCGGGCGAGGAGCTGTTCAAACGCGGCGAAGACGCGCAGAGCATGTTCCTGGTGGATACCGGCGAAGTGCGCCTGTGTTTCGACGACGGCCTGGCCGACAAGGTGCTTGGGCCGGGCCAGTACTTCGGTGAACTGGCGGTGTTCATCGGCCGCCACCAGCGTTTCGCCCGCGCCGTGGCCGAAACCCCGGGCGTGCTTTATGAAATCACCCAGGCCGCCTTCCAGTCGCTGATCGAACAGGAACCGGCGCACGTGGCCCGCTTCATGCGCCGCAGCTTCGCCTACCTGGTGGCCGGCGAGCACCAATTGGTGCAGAGCCTGCGCCGGCGCAACGAAGACCTGCTGCAGACGCTCGACACCCTGCGCCAGACCCGCAGCGAGCTGACCGTCGCCCAGCAGCTGGTGCGCAGCGACGACCTGACCGGCCTGGCCAACCGCCGCGGCCTGTACCGCTATCTCGATGAACTTGGACGGCAGCCCCTGGCGGGCCACCGCCTGGCCCTGCTGCTGGTGGACATCGACCACTTCAAGCTGATCAACGACCGCAGCGGCCACCTGGCCGGCGACTCTGCCCTGCGCGCGATCGCCGAAGAAGTGCGTCGCATGGCCGGCCCGCTGGAGCTGCCCTGCCGCCTAGGTGGCGACGAATTCGCCCTGGTGCTGCGCGTCGCCGATCGCGGCGAGCTGGCCAACCGGGCCCTGGGCCTGCTGGCGGCCGTGCGCAGCCTGCGCCTGCCCAGCCTGGGCGAGTCTCGCCTGAGCGTGAGCGTGGGTGGTGCCTTCTGCGCCGACCCCGGCGGCTGGGCCGCCTGGTACAGCGAGGCCGACCGGGCCCTGTACGCCGCCAAGCGCCAGGGCGGCGACGCCTGGCGCCTGGACGAATAATTCTTGTCCGGCGCGCCGCGACACCTGCGTTCACCCCGATAGGATGTCTGTCGGTCCCCAAATGCACGCCATGGAATCCCAACACCCGAGTCGCCCCGATGCGCCCGCCGTGCGGCCGATGCTGCGCGCGGTGCTGGTGTGCGACATCGCCGGGTCCACGGCCATGGTCGAACGCCTGGGAGACGCGCGCACCGCCGCGCTGATGCAGCGCCACGACCAGCTGCTGCTGCAGGCCATGAAACTCTGCCACGGCCAGCTGGTGGACAAGGCCGACGGCGTGCTGGCCCTGTTCGAGCGGCCTATCCAGGCCCTGGACTTCGCGCTGCGCTACCAGCGTGGCCTGCACGAGCTGGGCAAGTCCGAAGGCATCGAGCTGCGCGCCCGCACCGGCATCCACGTCGGCGACGTGATGACCTGGGCCAACCACCCGCGCGACGTGCAGGCCGGCGCCAAGGCCGTCGAGGTCGAAGGCCTGGCCAAGCCGGTCGCCGCGCGCCTGATGAACCTGGCCATGCCCGGCCAGATCCTCATGTCGGGCATGGCCCAGAACCTGTCGCATCGCGCCGCCGGCGAACTGGGCGAACGCGCCGGCCGGATGCGCTGGCTGGTGCACGGCCGCTACCGCTTCAAGGGCGTGCCGGCACCAATGCTCGTGCACGAAGTCGGCGAGCCCGGCATCGCGCCGCTGCGTGCGCCCGACTCGGGCGACAAGGCCTGGCGCGAACTGCCGCTATGGCGCCGCCCACCGGTCATTGCCGCCGAAGCCCTGCTGCTGCTGACGCTGGGCGCCGGCCTGCTGTGGAGCACCTTCCGCAGCGAGCCCGCCATCGCCTTCGCCGAACGCGACTGGGTGGTGGTGGCCGACGTGCAGAACCAGACCGGCGAAGACCTGTTCGACGAGTCCCTGGACGTCGCCCTGCGCATCGGCCTGGAGCAGTCCCGGCACGTGAACCTGGTGTCCGACCTGCAGATCGACCGCGCCCTGCAGCGCATGCAGCGCAGCGGCCAGCCCGTGGACCGGCAGCTGGCGGTGGAACTGGCGCTGCGCGAGGGCGCGAAGGCGGTGATCCTGCCGACCGTGGCGGAGGTCGGCGGCCGGGTGCGCGTAGGCCTGGAGCTGATCGAACCCACCAGCGGGACGACCGTCTGGAGCCACTACGGCGAAGGCAAGGGTCGGGACGGTGTCCTGCCGGCCATGGACCAGGCCATGGCGAAGACCCGCGAAAGCCTGGGCGAGTCCGTCTCGTCCATTAGCGCCACCGCAAAACCCCTCGAAGAAGCCACCACCGGCGACCTGGTGGCGCTCAGGGCATTCTCGCTGGGCGTCAAGGCGCGCTACGAATCGCGCTACGAGGAAGCCTGGGACCTGTTCGAAGAAGCGGTGCGCCGCGACCCCGAGTTTTCCATGGCCTATCTGCGCATGGCCTTCCTGCGCTACTCGGACAACGACGGCAAGGGCATGGAGCACTACCTGGGCCTGGCGCAGAAGTACCGCAGCCACCTGAGCGAACGCGAAGCGCTGTTCCTTGATGCCGCCGCCCGGGTTCCCGAAGGGCCGGACCCCACGCTGCGCCGCCTGCGCGTGCTGAGCGCGATGTATCCGGACGAGTACCGCGCTTATTACAACTACGCCTACTTCGGCTGGACGGGCGGGCAGCGCTATCGCGAAAGTCTCGAACAGCTCGCCCCGGCCGTGACCGTGCAGAACCCCGGGCGTGCCAGTGCGGCTTATCTGCAAGGCGTCCTGCACCTGGCCCTTGGGGAGCCCGACATTGCCTTGGCGGCTTTCGAGCGCGCTGAATCCCTTGGTGTCGGCGGCGACCGCCGCGCCTACGCCGAAGCCCTGGCGAGCCTCCGGCGCTACGACGAGGCAAAGAAGATCCTGGCCAGCGGCACCGACACCGGCTCGGCGGCAGTTTCATTCGAGCAGCGGCTGCCCGCGATCAGCTTCGCGCTCGACCAGGGACAATGGGACCAGGCCATCGGCGAAGCGCGGCGCCAGGCAGAGCAAGCTCCCGACGTCAGCGCAATCAATAGCTGGGTGGCGCAGGGACAGCTACTGGGCTTGCGAAGCTACGTGCCCGACGGCGGCCTGGAAGCCGACCTTGAAACCTATCTTCGCGCGCAAGCCGGCATGCTGGCCGATGGGAGCCGCTTCGACCGCCGCCACCTGGTGTTCCATGTCCTGGCGGCGGGTTGGATTGCAGCCGTGCAGGGCCGCGACGACCTGGCGCACGCCGCGCTGGACGCGGTCGACAGTTATCCCGAGCTCACGGGTTTCCCGGCCAACGCCGACATGGCCCGGGTCCTGCGGGCCGAGCTCGCGCTGCAGGCCGGCGAGGCGGACAAGGCGGTGGAAATTCTCTCGAGCCGCAATGCCGTCGGGGAAGAGCTGTACCTGGCCCATGTCTTGCGCATGCGGGCCCTGGAAGCCTCCGGCGATCCGGCGGGCGCGCTGGCACAGGCCGAGTGGCTGCGCAGCCACCGCGGACTGGCCTACGTCGAGTTCAACAGCCTCAACATCCTGCAGCCGGTCAACATCGTCGAGTCCAACCTGGCCCTGGGCGCCGCCGCACGGCTGGCGACGCAGCTGGGACGCAAGGAACTGGCCGCCGCGCGCCAGGCCGAATTCGATTCGGCCTGGCCCGGGCAAAAAAACATGGACGTAGTCGCGCGCCGGTTCGGCGCCGACTGATCAGCGGACCGGGTTTTCCAGCGTGATCGGGTTGGCGCTGGCCTGGGCGCTGGCCAGGTTCTGGCGCATGGTGTCGCGGCTGGCGGCGATGTCTTTCTTGTCGGCCAGCTTCGACACCGACAGGCAGGTCCACGGGCCTTCTTTCACCGACGCATCGGCGGCCGGGGCATGGCCCACGTCGGCCAGGGCCTGGCGTGGGTTCTTCTGGAAGAGTTCGCGGAACTGGTCGTCGCTGGCGAGTTTGTCGAGCAGCTTGGCCGCGGTTTCGTCGGAAAGCGTGTTGGACATCGGTATTCCCCTGGCGTGACGCAAATGCGTCGTTGAAAAGGCGCACCCGGCTCCCCCGGGGCGCGGCGGCAGTGTCGCATACTGTCGGGCCCGTCCGTAGCCGGAGCCGCCCATGTTGTTGCGTCGTTGCCAGCACCTGTTCGTCGAGCTGGACCAGGAGCCGCGGTTTGTCTTTCAAACCCTGCTCGCCGGTGGCGACGGCCTGGACCGTACGCCGCGCTGGCTGGCCTACGCGGCCCATCTGGACGAACCGGTGCCCGTGGACCTGGCTCAGCTGGCCCTGCTGCAGGCGGTCTCGCGCGATGACTGGGCCGAGGCCGGCGCGCTGCACCAGGCCCACGGCGAGGCGCCCGTGCAGGCCTTGCTGGCGCAGGGCCTGCTGATTTCCGATACCGATGAACACGCCGGCTGGCGCGACCGCGACCAGGCCACCCGCGACATTTCCTGGTGGACCCCGGCGCTGATGGCGCAGGCCCACGGCGGCTGGCGCGACCTGGACATCCAGGCCCGCGGCGAACAGGGCCTGATGCTGAGCAGCCAGCAGATGGTGGACGCCTTCGGCGCCGCGCCGGAGCCCGACTATCGGCGCGCGCCCGAGGCCACGCCGGTGGCGCTGCCGCTGGCCGAGCCCAACGAATTTGATGCGCTGCTGGGGCGTCGCCGCACCTGCCGCAACTTCGATGCCGGCGCGACGCTGGCGCAGGCTGATTTTTCCACGATGCTGCGCCGCGTCTGGGGCGCGCTGGGCACCCGCAGCCTGGCGCCCGGCGCCGTGGCGGTGAAGAAGACCAGCCCGGCCGGCGGCGGCCTGCACGCGGTGGAAGCCTACGCGCTGGTGCGCCGGGTCGAGGGCGTGGCGCCGGGGCTTTACCACTACCTTTCGATGCGGCATGCGCTGGAGCCGCTGCAGGCGCTGTCGGCCGGGGACGCGGCCGCGCTGGCGCACCGTTTCGTCGCCGGCCAGGACTGGTTCGAGGACGTGCCGGTGATGGTGGTGATGACGGCGCGCTTCGACCGGCTGTTCTGGAAATACCGTCGCCACGCCAAGGCCTGGCGCGTGGTGCATCTGGACGTGGGGCACCTGTCGCAGACGATGTACCTCTCGGCCACCGAGCGCGGCCTGGGCTGCTTCGTCACCGCGGCCATCAACGACCGCGCCGTGGACGAGGCCCTGGGCCTGAGGCCGCTGCGCGAGGCGGCGATCGCGCTGGTGGGTTTCGGCCCGCGCGCGGCGGAAATGCGCACGATGGAGCTCGACCAGTTCGACCCGGTGGAACTGCCCGCCACGAACTAGGCCGGCGGGCCGGCGCGATCTAGCAGGCGGTAGCCGATGGCTTCGGCGACATGTTCGGTGCCAATGGCGTCTTCGTCGGCCAGGTCGGCCAGGGTGCGGGCCACGCGCTGGATGCGATGCAGGGCGCGGGCGGAAAGCTGCAGTTGGTCGATGGCGCGTTCGAGAAGTCGGCGGTCGCGCGGGCGCAGCACGCAGTCGCGGTCGGTGCCGGCCTGGTCGAGGCGGGCGTTGGGCACGCCGGCGCGTTCGGATTGCCGGGCGCGGGCGGCCAGCACGCGGGCGCGGACGACGGCGGTGGACTCCCCGGGCGGCTGGTCCGGACGCAGCTGCGAAGGCGGCAACCGCGGAACCGCCAGCTGCAGGTCGATGCGATCGAGCAGCGGGCCGGAAAGTTTCGCCCTATAGCGCGCCACCGATTCGGCGCTGCAGCCGCAGCGGCCGCTGGGATCGCCGGCCCAGCCGCAGGGGCAGGGATTCATCGCCGCGATTAGCTGAAAGCTGGCCGGGAATTCACTCTGCCGCGCGGCCCGTGACACGACGACCCGGCCCGATTCCATCGGCTGGCGCAAGGTTTCCAGCGCGTGCCGGGACCACTCGGCCAATTCGTCGAGGAAAAGCACGCCGTTGTGCGCCAGCGAGACTTCGCCCGGGCGCGGGTTGCCGCCGCCGCCGATCAGCGCGACGGCGCTGGCGAGGTGGTGTGGGCTTCGGTACGGGCGCTGTCGCCAGCGGGACAGGTCCAGTCCCTGGCCACTCACGGAATGGATGGCGGCGGTTTCCAGCGCTTCGGTCTCGTCGGGGTCGGGTAGCAGCCCCGGCAGGCGCGACGCCAGCAGGGTCTTGCCGCAGCCGGGTGGGCCGATGAAGAGCAGTGCGTGTGCGCCGGCCGCCGCCACTTCAAGCGCCCGACGCGCGGCGGCCTGTCCGCGCACGTCGGCCAGGTCCGGGTATCGGGGCGTTGCCAGCGCCAGATCATCGATGCTCGCCAGCGGCAGCGTTGCCTCGCCGCGCAGATGCGCGCAGACCTCCAGCAGCGTGCGTGCGACGTAGGCACGGCCGCTGCTGGCCAGCGCCGCTTCGGCGCCATTGCCGGCGGGCACCACCAGAGGCCGGCCTTCCCGCGCCGCCGCCAGGGCGGCAGGCAACACGCCGTCCACCGGCTTCAGTTCCCCGGTAAGCGCGAGCTCACCCAGGAGTTCAACTTTGCCCAACGCCTCGACCGGCACCTGGCCGCTGGCGGCCAGCAGGCCCAGCGCGATGGCCAGGTCGTAGCGCCCGCCTTCCTTGGGCAAATCCGCCGGCGCCAGGTTGACCGTGATGCGCCGCTGCGGGAATTCGAACTGGGCGTTGCCGATCGCCGAGCGCACGCGTTCACGGCTTTCGCGCACCGCGGTGGCCGGCATGCCGACCAGGGTGAAGTTCGGCAAGCCGCCGCCCAGGTGCGCCTCGACCCGCACCGCGGGCGCAAGCACGCCGACCCGGGCGCGGCTGTGCGCCAGCGCCAGGTTCATTGCAGGGGAAGTCAGGCTTTAGTGCGCGGTGCCGTCGGGCGCGCCGCCGCGCGCCTCGAGTTCGGCCAGTTTGCGCTCCAGCGCTTCAAGCTTCTCGCGGGTGCGCAGCAGCACGGCGCGCTGCACGTCGAATTCCTCGCGGGTCACCAGGTCCAGCCGGTTCAGGCCCGACTGCAGGGTGGCCTTGAAGTTCTGCTCCAGGTCGGCGCGCGCTTCCTTCAGGCCCGGGGGCACCAGGTCGCTGAGCTTGCGGGCCAGGTCGTCGATGTTCTTGAGGTCGATCATGGGGTCGCTCCGGTGGGGTGGGGCCACGATGCGCCTTGCCGGCGCCGGGGTCTGTCGGGAATTCCCCACGGGGCCCACAAGAATTCCACGCCCGGGCCGAGCATTCAATCGCCGCGTGGCGGGCAGGGTTCAGGTGTTCCCGCCTTAAACCCCTTCCCACGTCCCCGGAGGCCCTGCCCATGGTTCCCCTGTTGCCGTTGCTCGCCCTTGCCAGCCCCGCGGCGCCGCCGCCCATCGATTCGGGCGACACCGCCTGGATGCTCACCGCCACGGCCCTGGTGCTGTTCATGGTCATCCCCGGCCTGGCCCTGTTCTACGCCGGCATGGTGCGCTCGAAGAACATCCTGTCGGTGCTGATGCAGTGTTTTGCCATCACCGGCCTGATTTCGGTGGCCTGGGTGGTCTTCGGCTACAGCCTGGCCTTCGACACCACCGGCATGCAGGCCGGCACGGTGAACCTGGCCTCCTTCGTGGGCACCTTCGAAAACGCCTTCCTGAAGAACCTCACCAAGGAAAGCGTCATCGGTGCCTTCCCGGAAAGCGTGTTCATCACTTTCCAGATGACCTTCGCCATCATCACCCCGGCGCTGATCGTCGGCGCCTTCGCCGAGCGCATGCGCTTTTCGGCGATGCTGGTGTTCATGCTGCTGTGGTTCGCGCTGGTCTATGCGCCCATCGCGCACATGGTCTGGGCCGGCGACGGTGGCCTGATGTGGGACTGGGGCGTGCTCGATTTCGCCGGCGGCACGGTGGTGCACATCAATGCCGGCGTGGCCGGCCTGGTTGCGGCCCTGGTCCTGGGCAAGCGCCACGGCTACCCGGGCACCCCGATGGCGCCGCACAACCTGGGCTACACCCTGGTCGGCGCGGCCATGCTGTGGGTGGGCTGGTTCGGCTTCAACGCCGGCTCGGCGGTGGCGGCCGATGAAACCGCCGGCATGGCCATGCTGGTCACCCAGGTGGCAACGGCCGCGGCGGCCCTGGGCTGGATGACGGTGGAATGGCTTACCCACGGCAAACCCAGCGCCCTGGGCATCGCCTCGGGCGTGGTGGCGGGCTTGGTGGCCATCACCCCGGCGGCCGGCACGGCCGGGCCGGTGGGCGCGCTGGTCATCGGCTTCAGCGCCAGCATCGTGTGCTTCTTCTGCGCCACCACGCTCAAGCGCCGGCTGGGCTACGACGACTCCCTGGACGTGTTCGGCGTGCACGCGGTCGGCGGCATCGTCGGCGCGCTGCTCACCGGCGTGTTCGCGGCGCCGGCCCTGGGCGGCTTCGGCAGGGTCACCGACATCCCGGCCCAGGTCTGGGTGCAGGCCAAGGGCGTGGGCTTCACCATCGCCTACACTACGGTGGTCACCTACGTGCTTCTGAAGCTGGTGGGCCTGGTCATCCGGCTGCGGGTGGACGAGGACCAGGAAGCCGAGGGCCTGGACCTGGCCCTGCACAACGAACGCGGTTACAACCTTTGAACCCCCCGGGAGATTCCACGATGAAAATGGTCATGGCCATCATCAAACCCTTCAAGCTCGACGACGTGCGCGAGTCCCTGAGCGAAGTCGGCGTCTCGGGCGTCACGGTCACCGAGGTCAAGGGCTTCGGCCGCCAGAAGGGCCACACTGAACTCTACCGGGGCGCCGAATACGTGGTGGACTTCCTGCCCAAGATCAAGCTCGAGGTCGCGGTCACCGACGACCAGGCCGACCGGGTGGTGGAAGCCATCCAGGCCGCGGCCAACACCGGCAAGGTTGGCGACGGCAAGATCTTCGTCTACGACCTCGACAAGGTCCTGCGCATCCGCACCGGCGAGCTGGATGGCGACGCGCTCTGACGCAAGCCCGCCCAACGGAAAAGGCCCCGCAATGCGGGGCCTTTTTTTGTCCGGTCAATCCCAATGCACTCAGTCGCCGAGCGCCCGCTGCATCATCGGCGGCATCGACAGCGCGCCGCGGTGGATGGCGGCGGTGTAGTACTGGGTGTCGAAGGGCTTGGCGGCGGCATCGGCTTCGCGGAAGGCCGTGAGGTCGCGGCTTTCCTTCGAGGTGATCGTGCAGCTCCACCAGCCGGTCGGGTAACACGGCTGCGGGAAGGGCAGGGTGCGGAAGGTCTTGAAGCCGGCGTCGGTCATCGCCTTGCGCATGTCCAGGATCAGCTGCATCAGCGCCAGCGGCGATTCGCTCTGCTGCACCAGCAGGCCGCCCGGACGAAGGGCGCGCAGGCAGGTTTCGTAGAAGGCCTGGTTGAACAGGCCCTCGGCCGGGCCGACCGGGTCGGTGGAATCGACGATGATCACGTCGATCGATTCCGGCTTGGCGTTCTTCATGTAGGCGATGCCGTCGTCGAACATCACGGTCGCGCGCGGGTCGTTGTTGGACTCGCACAGCTCCGGGAAGTACTTCTCGGCCATGCGCGTCACCTGCTCGTCGATGTCGCACTGCACCGCAGTGCGCACGCCCGGGTGGCGCAGCACTTCGCGCAGGGTGCCGCAGTCGCCGCCGCCGATGATCACCACGTCCTTCGGGTCGGCGTGGGTGAACAGCGGCGCATGCGCCATCATCTCGTGGTAGAAGAAATTGTCGCGCGTGGTCACCATCATCGCGCCGTCGATCAGCATGACGTTGCCCCAGTCGGTGCTTTCGTACATTTCGATCCTCTGGAACGGCGACTGCACTTCTTCCAGCTTGCGCTTCATGCGCAGGCCGAAGGCCGAACCCGTGTGCTCGAAGTTTTCATGCAGCCAAGTCGTGGTCATCGCGGTATCCGGGGGTAGCTGAACGTGGGGGCGCATTGTACCGCCCG
>NZ_CAXBJS010000029.1:0-22714 GCF_963976025.1 uncultured Arenimonas sp. | reverse complement strand
CAGCCGCGACTGGGCCGCCAAGGGCGTGCGCCTGGCCGGCGTCGAGGCGATCGCCGCCGAAGGTTTCGAGCGCATCCACCGCACCAACCTGATCGGCATGGGCGTGCTGCCGCTGGAGTTCCAGCCCGGCACCACCCGCAAGACGCTCGGCCTGGACGGCACCGAAGCCTACGACGTCACCGGCGACCGCACCCCGGGCGCGACGCTCACGCTGGTGGTGAACCGCCGCGACGGCAGCCGCGTCGAAGTCCCCGTCACCTGCCGCCTCGACACCGCCGAAGAAGTTTCCATCTACGAAGCCGGCGGCGTGCTGCAGCGTTTTGCCCAGGATTTCCTCGAATCCTCCAAGGCTGCTTGAGGTCGAAAATCGGCGCTGGGACTTGTAAATGCCCAAGTTGGGCAATATCCTGCCCGATATGGGCACAAAGAAGTCTCCCCGAATCAGCGAAGCGGCCGCGCTGTACGCACGCGCCAACCTGTCGGACGCGCTTTTTACGCAGACCCAACAGCGCGTCCTGGGCTACCTGTTCGGACAACCCGGGCGCCGATCCACGGTCAGCGAGCTGATCAACGCCACCGGTGCCGGCAGCGGCGCGGTGCAACGCGAAGTTGCGCGCCTGGCCGGCAGTGGCCTGCTCCGGGTTGAAAGGTCGGGGAACCAGAAGCTCTACAGCGCCAACCCCGGCAGTCCGATCCACGAGGAACTCGTCGCCATCGTCCGCAAGACATTCGGCCTGGCCGAGCCGCTCAAGGAAGCGCTTGCGCCTCTGGGCAGCCAGCTGGACCTTGCCTTCATCTACGGGTCGGTTGCACGCGGCGAAGACACCTCGGCCAGCGATGTCGATCTGCTGCTGATCTCGGAAACGCTGGGCTACGCCGACGTCATGGCGGCCTTGCATCCCGCCATTGAACGCCTGGGTCGCCAGGTCAATCCAACGATCTATACCCGCGACGAACTCGCGCGGCGAATTCGCGACGGCAATGCCTTCGTCACGAAGCTGCTGGCGCAGCCGAAGCTGTGGCTGATTGGAAGCGAGCATGACCTCGGCGCTTGAAAACCTTGCCGGACCGACCAAACCCCTGGTGGCGGAGCCGCCGGACGAGGCTGAAGTCCTGGGACTGGTGCGATCGGGCAAGGCCAGGCTGGCGGACGCAGGCAATGCCGCGCTTTCACTCGAAAGCCGCTTCGACCTCGCCTACAACGCCGCCCACGCGCTCTGCCTGGCAGCACTCAGACGGCAGGGCTATCGCGCCCGCCATCGCTACATTGTTTTCCAGGTTCTGCCGCACACCCTGGACCTGGGCCCCGAAGTCTGGCGGGTGCTGGACCAGGCGCACAGCAAACGAAACCTGTCGGAATACGAAGGCCACGTGGACGTCCAGGAGCGATTGGTGATCGACACCATCGGAGCCTGCCAGCGCGTGGCAGATGCCCTTGATGCTTTGACGTAAACGGTGAACCCATGACCCACGCACCCCAACTGAAAATTCCGGCGACCTACCTGCGCGGCGGCACCTCCAAAGGCGTGTTCTTCCGCCTGGAAGACCTGCCCGACGCCGCCCGCGTGCCCGGCCCGGCGCGCGATGCCCTGCTGATGCGCGTCATCGGCTCGCCCGACCCCTACGGCAAGCACACCGACGGTATGGGCGGCGCCACCAGCAGCACCAGCAAGTGCGTGATCATCAGCAAGGCCAGCCAGCCGGGCCACGACGTCGATTACCTCTACGGCCAGGTGTCGATCGACACCGCCTTCGTGGACTGGTCCGGCAACTGCGGCAACCTCAGCACCGCGGTGGGGCCATTCGCCATCGCCAATGGCTTCATCGACAAGGCGCGCCTGCCCGAAAACGGGGTGTTTCCGGTGAAGGTCTGGCAGGCCAACATCGGCAAGACCATCATCTGCCACGTGCCCATCACCAACGGCGAGGTGCAGGAAACCGGCGACTTCGAGCTCGACGGCGTCACCTTCCCGGCGGCCGAGATCGTGCTCGAGTTCATGGACCCGGCCGACGAAGGCGAAGACGGCGGCGCGCTGTTCCCGACCGGCAATCGGGTGGACACGCTGGACGTGCCCGGCGTCGGCAGTTTCGAAGCGACGATGATCAACTCCGGCATCCCGACCATCTTCGTGCGCGCCAAGGACATCGGTTACACCGGCACCGAGCTGCAGGACGCCATCAACGGCGACCCGGCCGCGCTGGCGCGGTTCGAAACCATCCGCGCCCACGGCGCCGTTCGCATGGGGCTGATCAAGGACGTTGCTGAAGCCCCGAAGCGCCAGCACACGCCCAAGATCGCCTTCATCGCACCGGCCACCGATTACGTTGCCAGCAGCGGCAAGCACATCGCTGCCGGCGATATCGACCTGTGCGTGCGCGCGCTGTCCATGGGCAAGCTGCACCACGCCATGATGGGCACCTGCGCGGTCGCTATCGGCACCGCCGCGGCCATCCCGGGCACCCTGGTCAACGAGGCCGCCGGCAGTGGCGACCGCCAGGCCGTGCGCTTCGGCCACCCCAGCGGCACGCTGCGCGTGGGCGCCGAAGCCACGCAGGTGGACGGCCAGTGGCAGGTGCGCAAGGCCATCATGAGCCGCAGCGCGCGCGTGCTGATGGAAGGTGCGGTGCGGGTGCCGGCCGACAGCGTCGGTTAACATGGCCGGCATCGGAAACAGGAGCCACGCCATGTCCTTCAACGGAAAAACCATCGCCGTCACCGGCGCCTTCGGCAGCCTGGGCACCGCGGTCGTGAAAGCGCTGCTCGAGCAGGGCGCCGCCGTCGCAGCGATCGACCTGGCCGACGCGCCGCGCGAGCCCAAGGCCCTGGGCACCGCGCATCTGCACGGCGGCGTCGACCTGGCGGACGCGAAGGCCACGCAAGCGGCCTTTGACGCTATCGCCAGCCAGCACGGCGGCCTGCATGGCCTGGTCAACATTGCCGGTGGCTTTGCCTGGGAGAAGGTGCAGGACGGTTCAACGGACACCTGGGACCGCATGTACCAGATGAACGTGCGCACGGCCGTGGCCGCCAGCCAGGCGGCGCTGGCGCACCTGCCCGACGGCGGACGCATCATCAACATCGGTGCCAACGGCGCCGTGAAGGCCGGCGCCGGCATGGGCGCCTACGCGGCCTCCAAGTCGGGCGTGATGCGTTTCACCGAAGCCCTGGCCGAAGAACTCAAGGGCCGCGGCATCACCGTCAACGCGCTGTTGCCCAGCATCATCGACACGCCGGCCAACCGCGCCGACATGCCCGACGCCGATTTCAGCGCCTGGGTGCAGCCGGCGCAATTGGCCGACGCCATCGTCTTCCTGCTGTCGGACAAGGCCAGCGCCATCACCGGCGCACTGGTGCCGGTGGTCGGGCGGGTCTGAGCCCGCCCGTCGCCCCGCGCGAATTCAGTAGGCCAGGAAGAACCAGCGGGCGTCCCCGGCCGGCCCCTGCTGCACGCTGACGCGTGTGCTGGCCGCGTGCTTCTTGCCCGACGGCGCCGCGTGCAGGCGCGTGATGTCGTTGCGCATCAGGTTCCAGCCCTTTTCGAAGTACAGGTTGTATTCGGTGACCTGCTCGTAGTTGTCTTCACCCTCGCCGGTGTAGGTCGGCATTCGGCACTGGGTCTCAACCGACGCGGGTTCGCCGACGTACACGTACTGGAACCAGGTGCCGTCGGCGGCGTCCTTCTGGCCGTAGCTCGACTGCCAGGCCATCACCTCGGCGGAGCTGGCCAGGTGCAGGCTGCCGAGCTCGCGGTCCGCCGCCTTGCCTTTGCCGACGAACAGCGACGTCGGCCAGAAGGCGGCGTCCGGCGCCGAAACCGGCGAGGTGTCCGTGCCGTCGCAGGGCGGGTAGGTCTGGCCAAGCGTCTGGCCCACGCCGGCCGGCTCCGGCCAGTCGAACACCAGCTGCCCGTCGGCCTTCACCTGGCCCACGGCGACCGGGCCGCCCTGGTCATGGGTATAGATCGTGGCTTCGCCGTGGCTCCAGTTCTCGAGCCGGTCGCCGGCCGACACCGAAGCGGGCAGGGCGAGGGCAAGGGCAAGGGCAAGCAGGGTGGTACGCATGGCGGCACTCCTTCGGGATGATGGCCGCTAGCCGGCCGATCCTTCCCTTACGCAAGGCCGTGCCGCGACCCGCCATTCATGGGCCCGGCACGACTCCGGCCGGCCAGCAAGGCTCTTCGCCGCTGCTCGCCAGCGGATAGTGGCAGGCTGCCAGATGGGCGGTGCCATCGGTCGTGATGCGCACCCAGGCGGCCTGCCGGAATTGCCGCGAAAGCTGGTCGAGAATGCCGTCGTCGCCGCCCAGCACCAGGAAACCCGGCTCGTTCCAGGTGCCGTCCTCGCTGCCACCATCCGACGTCACGCGCACCAGGCCGAGGTCGTCGATCGCCGCGCGCAGGGCCTCGTTCGCCGCTGCGTTTTCCGCGGGCGGCTTTTCCTGGCCGAAGGGATTTTCGCCGGTGACCAGGCCGCCGTGGCGGGCGCCGTGCCGCGCCATCAGGGCGGCCATGGCCGGGTTGGGCTGGCCGATCCGCAGGCTTATCACCTCGCCGTCGCCGTGAACGCGATATACCGCGTCGGCGAAACTTTGCATCATCGTGGCGGGGGGCGGATAACGCGGCGCGTCCATGCTGGCGAGTTTACCCCTGTCGCTGGCCGGCAGACTTTGCCTATGCTGTTGATCTCCCTTGCGAAGGCGACCCGATGGCTTCCCCCGACCCGCTGCGCGCCGCCCTGCTCAGGACAACGCTGCGGCTGTTGGTGAAGCCGGTACTGAACCCGCGGTTTTCGCCGGCGTTCCAGCGCCGCTGGATGGGCATGCTGTCGGGCATCGGGCGACTGCCGCGCGGGCTGCAGGACAAGGCCGGCATGCTGGGTGGCGTCGCAACCGTCACCTGGCACGACCCGCGCGCCGCGGCCGTTCGCGATGGCGCCGTGCTGTTCCTGCACGGCGGCGGTTACACCACCGGCTCGCCGCGCACGCACCGCTGCCTGGCGGCCTGGCTGGCGCACGGCAGCGGCGTGCCGGTACACGTTCTCGACTACCGGCTGGCGCCCGAACACCCGTTCCCCGCCGCGCTCGACGACGCCCTGGCCGCCTACGATGAACTCGCCACGCGCGGGCCGGTGGTGCTGGCCGGCGATTCCGCTGGCGGCGGCCTGGCCTTGGCGCTGGCGCTGAAAATCCGCGATACCGGCCGTCCGGCGCCGACGGCGCTTGCGCTGATCGCACCGCTGGTGGACCTGCGCCCGGAGAGGCCGCTGCAGCCGGTGTCCGGCGAGGCGCTGCTCAGCCCGGCCTGGACGCATGCAAACGCACGCAACTACGCCGGCGACGACACATCCAATCCGCTGGTCTCGCCGCTGCTGGCCGACCTGCGCGGCCTGCCGCCGATCCTGGTGCAGTTCGGCAGCGACGACCTGCTGGCCCCGCAGGCCGAAGCCCTGCTGGAAGCGCTGGCCTCCGCCGGCGTCGATGCCTGCCGCGATTTCACGCCCGGCCGGTGGCACGTGTTCCAGCTGCACGCCGGCCAGCTGCCGTCGGCGGATGCGGCCGTGGCGCGGCTGGCGCAGTTCATCACTTCCCGGCTCGACGCCCTGCCGGCGAAAGAGGCGCCGCGCCGCCACCACACCCTCATCCTGGGCGCCGGCATGTCGGGCCTGTGCGCCGCGATCAACCTGCAGAAGGAAGGCCTGCACGACTTCGTGATGCTCGAACAGAGCAACGGCATCGGCGGCACCTGGTGGGACAACCGCTACCCGGGCGCCCAGGTGGACGTGCCGGCGCCGGCGTACGCGTTTTCCTTCGCGGCCAACCCGGCCTGGCGCCAGCGTTTCGCCGATGCGCCCGAAATCCAGGCCTACCAGCAGGCGCTGGCGGAAAAACACGGCCTGTCCGCACGGCTGCGCCTGGGCACGCGCCTTGCTGAAGCACGATTCGACGAAGCCAGCGGGATGTGGCACTTCCGCACCGAGCGCGGTGAGCGCTTTGAATCCCGGTTCTTCATCTGCAGCACCGGCCCGCTGAGCCAGCCGCGCTGGCCGGACATCCCGGGACTGGATGATTTCCCGGGCGAACGCCTGCACAGCGCGCGCTGGGACCACGGCGTGCCGCTGCAGGGCAAACGCGTCGGCGTCATCGGCACCGGCTCGACCGCCGTGCAGCTGATTCCGCCGGTGGCGGCGAAGGCGGCGCGCATGTTCGTGTTCCAGCGCACTGCGAACTGGGTGTTGCCGCGGCTCGAGCGGCGCTATCGCTGGTTCGACCGCTGGCTGGCGCGGGTGCCGCCGCTGGCGGCCGGCGTGCGGCGGTTCTGGGTGGCCTTCCTTGAACTGGGCCGGCGCGGCTTCGAGGAAGGCAGCCTGATGCGCCGGCTGATGCTGTGGCAGGCGCGCCGGCACCTGCAGGGCCAGGTCGCCGACCCGGTCCTGCGCGCTGCACTCGTGCCGGACTACCCGCTGGGGTGCAAGCGCATCATTTACGCCAACGACTACTACCCGACCTTCGCACAGGGCAAGGCCGAGCTCGTGACGGCGGGCATCGAAAGCATCACCGCCACGGGCATCCGCTGCACCGACGGCAGCGAACGCCAACTCGACGTGCTGGTCTGCGCCACCGGCTTCGAAACCGTGCACCTGCTGCAGTCGGTGCGCATCACCGGGCGCGGCGGCCAGACCCTGGAACATGCCTGGCGCGACGGCCCCGAGGCCTGGCACGGCATCAGCGTGGCTGGTTTCCCGAACCTGTTCCTGCTGCTGGGCCCGAACACCGCCACCGGCCACACCTCGACCCTGCTCTACATCGAGCCGGCCGTGCGCCACGCCATTGCCTGCATGCGCGCGGTCGAAGCCGGCGGCCACCGCGCCATCGAGGTGCGCGAAGAGGTGATGCGCAGCCACAACGCCGAGATCCAGCAGCGCCTGTCGGGTTCGGTCTGGGCCCAGTGCCGCAGCTGGTACCGCATGGACAACGGCAAGGTGGTGGCCATCTTCCCGGGCTACACGGCCGAATATGCCGATGCGGTAAGCAGACCCGGCATGGCGGCCTACCTCCTCGAATGATTGTGGAACCGATGCTGGCAACCGGAATAATTCTCGGATCAAAAATCGGCGCAATCGCGTAGTTTCCCCGGCCTCACAAGAAGGGAAACACGCAGCATGAAAAATTCGATCCTCGCCATTGCGCTCCTGGCCGCCTCCGCATCGGCCGGCGCGGCCGAACTGGACTACTCCTACGTGCAGGTCGAATACATCCATCTGGCCGAGGCCTACGACGTCGAGCTCGACGGCGCCGGCGTGCGCGGCTCGGTGGAACTGGGCGATCAGTGGTACCTGACCGGCGAATACGCCAACACCCAGGCCTCCGAGTTCGGCATCGACCTGGACGTGGACACGTTCGCCATCGGCGTCGGCCACTACAGCCCGATCAGCGACACCGCCCACTTCATTGGTGAAGTCTCGGCGCTCAGCGGCGAAGCCGAGATCCTGGGCTACAGCGATTCCGATTACGGCTACCGTGCCGGCTTCGGCGTGCGCTGGCTGATGGGCGCGAACGTCGAAGGCAGCGCCACCGGCAACTACACCAGCTACCGCGAAATCGGCAGCGGTTTCCACGCCAACCTCGGCCTGCACTGGAAGTTCAGCAAGAACTTCGGCCTGGTCGCCGAGTACCAGCACGGCGAAATCGTCGAAGGCCTGGGCGAATCCCGCTACAGCGTCGGCCTGCGCGCCCGCTTCTGATCCTGCTGCACCGGGGTCCCGCCAGCGGCGGGGCCCCTGCGGGGTGAGAAAATCCGGACTTGCACGAAACGCCGGTATCGCGCATAAGAGCCGGTCACCCGCGAATCCCCCGTCCGGAATGATCCACATCGAAGGCATCACCCGCACCTACTCGGTGGAGGGTCAGCACATACCGGCCCTGGCGGGCGTGGACCTGCACATCGGCCGCGGCGAGCACGTGGCCATCACCGGCGCCTCGGGCTCGGGCAAATCCACCCTGCTCAATATCCTGGGCTGCCTGGACCAGCCCAGCGCCGGCCGCTACCGGCTTGAAGACGCCGACGTCTCGGCGCTCGACGACGACGCCCTGAGCGAGCTGCGCAACCGCCGCATCGGCTTCGTATTCCAGTCCTTCCACCTGCTGCCGCGCCTGACGGTGCTCGAAAACGTGCTGCTGCCGCTGCGTTATTGCCTGGAACCGGTGCCCGGCGTCGAAGAACACGCCCGCCACCTGCTCGACCGCGTCGGCCTGGCCGACCGCATGGCGCACCGCCCGCAGCAGCTTTCCGGCGGCCAGCAGCAGCGCGCCGCCGTGGCCCGCGCCCTGCTGCTCAAGCCCGCCCTGCTGCTGGCCGACGAGCCCACCGGCAACCTCGATTCCAAGTCGGCCGCCGACGTGCTGGGCCTGTTCGACGAACTGCACCGAGGCGGCCAGACCTTGGTGCTGGTGACCCACGACCCCGACGTGGCCGAACGCGCGCCGCGCCACGTGCGCCTGCGCGACGGCAAGGTGGACCATGATTCGGGGCGCTGAGCTGCTGCTGGCCCTGGCCCTGGCGGCCGGCCCGGCGCTGGCCCAGGACGCCGCGGCACCGGACAGCCCGCCGCGCACGGTGGTCATCACCGGCCAGGTGCGGGCCCCGGACGCGGAAATCATCTACGCGCCCATGTCCGAATCGAGCCCGGTGACCCTGCGCTACCTGGCGCCGGAGGGCTCCGAAGTAAAACCCGGCGACCCGCTGGTGCGCATCGATCCCGGCTCGGCGCTTTCGCAGCAGGAATCGCTGAAGGCGCAGATCGCCCAGGCCCAGGCGCGCATCGACAAGGAGCTGGCCGACCTGGCCGTGCGCGAAGTGGACGCCGAGCTGGCCCTGGTAGACGCCGAAGCCGCCCTGGCCAAGGCCGAGGTCGATGCGGCCATCCCGGCCGACTACATCGCCCGCATCGACGCCGACCGCTACCAGGGCGAACGCGAACGCGCCCGCCGCGAACTGGCCTTGAAGAAGGAAGAACTCGACGCCGCCCGCGCCGCCGTCGCCCGCCGCCGCAGCGACGGCGACCTGGAGATCTCCAAGCTCCAGACCGACCTCGACTACGCCAGCGCGGTGATCTCGATGGCCGAGCAGCGCGCCGAAGGCAAGGGCGTGGTCACCTTCTACTTCAATGCCTGGACCGGCCAGCGCTACGAAGAAGGCAGCTCCACCAATGCCGGCCAGGCCATCGGTGAAGTGGTGCGCCCTGGCGCGCTGGGCGTACGCGCCTATGCCCTGGAACCCGACCGCCGCGGCCTGCAGGTCGGCCAGCCGGTGCAGCTGCAGTTCGACGCCGTGCGCGGCAAGTCGCTGTCCGGGCACATCCTCAGCATCGGCGGCACGCCCCAGGCCAAGGCCGAATGGGGCGGCGGGCGCTATTTCGTCATTGATATCTCGCTGCCGGAAGAACACACGCTGCCGCTGCGCCCGGGCATGAGCGTGCGCGTCTCGGCCGTGCCCGGCCAGGCGTCGGTGGCCGCGGAGGCCGCACCATGAAGCGCGCTGCTTGCCTGCTGCTGTTGCTGCTGTCGCCGTTGGCCGCGGCCGAAACCCTGCAGCTCGACGGCGAAATCGCCGCGCTCGACAGCGCCAGCGTCGCGCCGCCCACGGTGCGCAACGTCTGGAACTTCCAGATCACCCAGCTCGCCACCGACGGCAGCATGCTCAAGGCCGGCCAGCCGGTGGTCACCTTCGATGGCAACGAACTGCAGCGTCGTCTGGTGGAAGCGCAGGGCCAGCTAAAGCAAAAACAGAGCGAACAGGCCAAGCTGCTGCTCGACCTGGCCGAGCGCGAACGCACCGACCGCCTGGCCACCGCCGAACAGGACGCCAACCTGCAAAAAGCCGAGCGCAAGGCCGAACAGCCCGCCGACCTGATCCGGTCGGTTGACTACCGCAAGCTGGTGATCGAACGCGAACAGGCCGCGCGCCGGCAGGCGCTGATGCAGCGCAAGGAAGTGCTGGCCCGGCGCCTGCGCGAGGCCGAACGCGCGCTGGTGGCCTCGGACGTCGCCCGCGCCCAGTCCGACGTCGATGAACTCACCCGCGCCCTGGCCTCGCTGTCGGTGCCGGCGCCGCGCGACGGCGTGGTGGTGGTGAAGTCCAACTGGCGCGGCGAGCGCTACGAAATCGGCAGCCAGGTGTTCATGGGCCAGTCGGTGGCGGAAATGCCCGACCCCGGCACCCTGGTCGTGCGCGCCACCGTCGCCGAACGCGACATGCTGCGCCTGGCCGAAGGCCTGCCGGCGCGCATCCGCCTGCAGGGCGGCGCCGGCCAGCGGCTGCAGGGCACGGTGGCGGAAATGGGCCGCGCGGTGCGCAGCAAGTCGCGGCTGTCGCCGGTGCCGGTGCTCGACGTGCTGGTGCACCTGCAGGGCGACACCACCGACCTCAAGGCCGGCATGCCGGTGGTGGTTGAGGTGGATGTGCCGGACCTGGGTAGCGAGGTGGCGCCATGAAGCGCGTGTTGTTTGCCACCGCGGCAGCGCTGATGCTCGCCGCCTGCGGCGACACGGCACCCGGCGGCCAGGCCACCGAAACCGTGGCCGCGGCTCCGGTCGAATTCTGGGTGCGCGCCGAAGGCGAGCTCAAGGCCGCCAAGGCCACGCCGCTGCGCGTGCCCGGCACCAACTGGGCGCGCCGGCAGCTGGTCTGGGTGCTGCCCGACGGCAGCCCGGTGAAAGAAGGCGACGTGGTCGCGCGCTTCGAGGCGCCGCAGTCCAAGCTGCAGCTCGACAAGGCCCTGATCGACCTGCAGCGCAACGCCCTGGCGCGCGCGGGCAAGGAATCCGAACTCGAGGTCGGCCTGGGCCGCGTGGATGTCGAACTGGCCCAGGCCGAATCGGCCCTGGCCATCGCGCGCCGCTACGCCCGCGCCGACTTCGAAGCCATCGCCCGCAACACCATCCTCGACGCGGTGCAGGACGAACAGTTCCTGGGCGAAAAAACCGGCGTGCTGCGCTGGCGCCAGGACCAGTCCAGCCAGCGCGGCGAGGCCGAGCTCAACGTGCTGGGCGTGCAGCGCGGCAGCCTGCAGGCCGACGTCGACACCAAACGCGAAGACCTTTCGGCGCTGGAGCTGCGCGCCGCCCACGACGGTATTTTCATGCTGGTGCAGGGCTGGAGCGGGGAACCACCGCGCGTGGGCGAGCAGCTCTGGGCCAGCGGCGAATTCGCCACCCTGCCGGACGTGGAAACCCTGGAAGTGGAACTGCGCCTGCCGCAGCAGGAAGCGCAGGGCCTGGCGCTGGGGCAGAAAGTCGAGCTGGCGCCGCTGGGCCACCCGGCCCAGCAAACCGTTGGCGAGATCACCTGGATCGCCAGCGCGCCGCGTGCGGTCAGCCGGCAAAACCCGGCCAAGTTCGTGTCGGCCAAGGCCAGCGTGCCGGCCGACGCCGCCCGCCAGTACGCCTGGGTGCCCGGCCAGGCCTTCACCGGCCGCATCATCCTGCTCGTCGCCGACGAGGCGATCACCGTGCCCAATGTGGCGCTGTCGGGCAACGGCGGGCAGGCCGAAGTAAACGTACTCGAAGACGGCGAGCCGACGCCGCGCCCGGTGGTGGTCGGCGTGCGCGGGCCCTCGCGCACGCAGGTGGTCGAAGGCCTGGCCGTGGGCGACCGCGTGCTGCTGGCCACGGCCGATGCCTTGCCCGGCCCGGAAGCCGGCGAGGCCGAAGACACCGACACCGACGCTGAAAAGACCGGGGCCACGCCATGATCCGCTGGCACCATCTCAACGACCGCCTGGCCTGGCGCGAAGCGTTCGAAGAACTCAGCCGTCGCAAGCTGCGCACCGGCCTGACCCTGCTGGGCCTGGTGTTCGGCGTCGGCTCCATCGTCGCCATGCAGGCGGTGGGCGAGGGCAGCCGCCGCGAGGCGCTGCGCCTGGTCGAAGGCCTGGGTCTGACCAACCTGGTGGTGGAAGCCAAGACCTTCGACGAAACCACCCTGCGCGAACAGCGTGCGCGCAGCCTGGGCCTGACCCGCGCCGATGCCCAGGCCGCGCTCGACGTGGTGCCCGGCGCCGTCGCCATGGCCACCGAAAAGCGCCTGCGCACCGATTCGGTGGCCAGCGACCACGCGAGCTCCGACGCCCAGGCCAGCGCGATTTCGCCCAGCTTCTTCGAGCTCGGCTCGCTGCGCATCGGCGAAGGCCGCGCGCTCACGGACGAAGACGATGGCGCGCTGGCCGCCGTCGCCGTGCTTGGCCACCAGGCCGCACGCAGCCTGTTCCCGCAGGGCGGCGCCGTCGGCCAGTACGTGAAGGTCAACCACGCCTGGCTGGAAGTGGTGGGTGTGCTGGCCGACCGCGACCTCAGCGCCGACCGTTTCCAGGGCGTGCCGCTGGGCCTGGAAAGCAACCGCGTCTTTGTTCCCATGGCCAGCGGCCTGGCGCGTTTCCGCCTGCAGCCGATGGAAGACGAGGTTGACCGCCTGCTGGTGCGCGTGGACGCGCCCGAGCGCATCGACCAGGGCGCCCAGGTGCTGGCCGCGCTGCTCGAACAGCGCCACGCCGGCGCCGACGACTACACCCTGGTCATCCCGGCCCAGCTGTTCGCCCAGCACCAGCAAACCCAGCGCATCTTCCGCGTGGTGATGAGCGCCATCGCCGGCGTCAGCCTGCTGGTGGGCGGCATCGGCATCATGAACATCATGCTGGCGAACGTGCTTGAACGCCGGCGCGAAGTCGGCCTGCTGCGGGCCCTGGGCGCGCGCAAGGCCGACGTGGTGGCGCAGTTCCTGCGCGAAGCGGCGGTGATCTGCGTCGCCGGCGCGCTGCTGGGCGTGGCCTTCGGCATTGCGCTGGCCTACGGCATCGCGGCGCTGGCCGGCTGGGGCGTGGCCTGGGCGCCGGTGCCGATCGTGGTCGCCGTGCTGCTGTGCACCGGCGTCGGCCTGGCGTTCGGCGTTTACCCGGCCAAGCAGGCCGCGGAGCTGGATCCGATCGCGTCGCTGCGCACCGAATAAACCGGTGCGGCGAAAACCTCAGGGTTCGGCGTAGCGGCGCAGCAGGTTCGAATAGGTCTTGTTGATCAGGTCCAGCGCGCGCTGCGTATCTTCCTTGCCGACCAACTGTTCGCGCGCCTCAGACAGGTCGTACAGCAGTTCGCGAACGCCCGGGTCGCGCACCAGGCTCTGCACCCAGCCGACCACCGCCAGGCGTTCGCCCGATTCAACCGGGCGCACGCGGTGCAGCTGCCCGGTGGCGTAGCAGATGGCCGAACGCGCGGGCAGCTTGAAGGCGGTTTCACCGCTGCCCGATTCGAAGGCGAGCTCGCCGCCTTCGTAGCTGTCGGGCTCGTTGAGGAACAGGGTGAACGAGACGTCGCTGCGCACGTGGTTGGGTTCGGCCATGATCGGCGCGTCCACGTGCATGCCGTAGGCCATGCCCGGCTGGTAGCGGCTGACCAGCATCGCCGCCAGCCGCCGCGGCTGGGCCGCGCCCATGAAGGCGTCGTTGCGGCCCAGGGCCTGCATCACCAGCCCGGCGATCTTTTTCATCACCGGGTGGTCCCAGGGGATCTGCTGGTTGTTCTTGGCTTTCTGCAGCAGCTCGCCGGCCGTGCTCTTGCCTTCCGTGAAACCGGCTCCGGCGACCAGCTGTTTGACCAGCGTCAGTTCTTCGGGGGTGATCAGTTCGGGCAGGGTCAGGATCATGGCCGTAGTGTAGTCCCCGGCACCTTGAAATCAATGCGCCACCGGACTAGAACCGCTGGTGTCTGAACCCCTTGGCAGTCAATTGCCCGCCCCGACGCCCCTGGCCACTGTCCCGTCCGCCGCGCTGGTGATCGCCCACCGGGGTGCCAGCGCCTGGCTGCCGGAACACACGCTGGCGGCCTACGCCCGCGCCATCGCCGACGGTGCCGACGCCATCGAGCCGGACCTGGTGATGACGCGCGACGGCGTGCTGGTGGCACGCCACGAGAATGAAATCTCCGCCACCACCGACGTCGCCAGCCGGCCCGAATTTTCCGGCCACAGGACGCGCAAGCAGGTGGACGGGCAATGGTTCGATGGCTGGTTCACCGAGGACTTCAGCCTGGCCGAGTTGAAGACCCTGCGCGCGCGCGAACGCCTGCCGCAGCTTCGCCCGACCGGCAACGACGGCCGCTTCGAAGTGCCCACTTTCGATGAAATCGTGGCGCTGGCCGCTGCCGAATCCGAACGCCGCGGGCGCCTGGTCGGCATCGTCCCGGAGACCAAGCACCCCAGCTATTTCGCCGGGCTTGGCCTGGCGATGGAACAGCCGCTGCTCGACGCCCTGGTCGCGCACAAGTACACCCGGCGCGCGCCGGTGCTGGTGCAGTCTTTCGAAACCGCCAACCTGCGGGCGCTGCGCGGGCAGGTGCCGCGAGGGGGCAATATCCGCCTGCTGCAGCTGGTCGGTGCGCCGGACGAAGCGCCCTGGGACACCGTGTCCGGCGGCGCACCGGTGCCTTACGCCCGCATGGTTTTGCCCGAAGGCCTGCGCGACGTTGCGGCGTACGCCGACGTTCTTGGCCCGCCCTATCCGATGCTGCAGCTGCAGCCGGAAGGCGGGGCTTACCGCAGCGCGCTGGTGGATCAGGCGCATGCCGCGGGCCTGGAGGTGGTCGCCTACACCTTCCGGCCGGAAAACGTTTTCATCGAAGCACGCTTTGGCGACGGCGGCGAGCCCACGGCGCGCAACGAGGCTGCGTCGCTGCGCGAAATCCGCGCGTATCTTTCAGCCGGGCTGGACGGTCTTTTCACCGACGACCCGGCGCTGGGGCGGCTGGCGGTTGACGGACGCCCGGCAGGCTGAGCGCCGCGTTCGCCTTCAGGCAATAACCTCGTCCACGGGCCGCCGCATCGAGCGCGGCATCGCCGGCCCGCGCCCGACCCGCACCACCAGGTCGGGGCGGCGCCCGCCGATGCCCAGCCAGGCGGCGAACTGCGGGCGCAGTGCCGCCACTTCGACCGGCTGGTTGATGAAGGCGGTGGCCAGCCCCAGCGCCGTCGCCTGCAGGGCAAACCGTTCATAGCTGCGCCCGACCTCGATCCAGTGCTGCCAATCGTCGGCTTCGGAGAAGAACACCGCGACGGCGGACGATTGCCGGATCTGCCTGCTGTCCTTGGTGTTCTGGCTTTTCGCGGAAAGCGTCAGGCGCATGGCCAGCGAGCCCAGCCAGCGCGGCACGCTGGGATTGCCCATCACCGGCCCGTACAGACCATCGCCGGTGCGTCGCGCTTCCGCGGCGCTGAAGCGCACCCAGTCCTTCAGTTCTTTCCGCCAGGCGGGGTCGCCCAGCTGGGCCTGGTTTCCCTGCGCGACGTATTCGGTCACGGCCTCCAGCTTCTGGCTTCCGGTCAGCCACAGCAGCGAAACCCCGGTGCCCTGCGCCGCGGCTTCCAGCAGGCGCTGCTGTTCGCCCGATATGGCGGAGCCGTCGTAATCGCTGCGGCAGCACTGGCGATGGGGAATGGCCTCGAAAAGCGGCGATTGCGACGGAGCCGCTTTCTCGAAGTGGATGTGTGCCCCCGGTTCCCCGGGGCTGCAGGAGTAGTGCCCCTGGAGTCCCGCGGCCGCCGACGCGTGCAGCAAGTTTTCCGCCGCGCAGCCGAGGCTGGCGAACAGATGGTGGTCGTCCGGATCCACCACCGGCAGGCGCCGCGAAAAATCGGGAAGGATGTCCATGCCGTTCGCCAGCAGCCGGAACGTCCAGGGCTGGGTGTTGTGGCTGGAGGCGGCCAGCGTGGCCTGGCGGACCAGGTCCGGGTAGGACTTGTTCATGCGAACCTCGAAAGTGCGTCGGCAACACGCGCCATGTCACCGGTGGCGACGTGCAGGTGCGGGGCAATACGCAAACGGCCGTGGCGGCAGGTGCAGGTGATATTGGAGTCGCGCAGCGCGGCGTCCGCCGCGGCAAGGATCGCGGTGGGCGGCGTCAGCGCCATCAGGTGCGGCGCATGGTCGCGCGTGGCCCAGGCCGACAGGCCAGCGGCATCGAGCGCGTCGTGCAGGGCGCTTGTCCGCTCGCCAAGGGCAGTGGCGATCTTCCCCGGATCCCACGCAAGCACCTGTTCCAGCCCGGCAATCGCAACGGCCAGCCGCACCGGGTCGTCCAGGCCGCCGGCATCGAAGCGGCGTGCACCGTCGGCAAAAGGCGCGGCCGTTTCGATGGCGAAGCGCCAATCCGGCCCGCCGTCGTGGGCGATCCAATGGTGTTCGATCGGCCGGCCGTCTTCACGCCAGCGCGGCGAAGCCCACAGGCAGGCCAGGCCGCGTGCGCCCAGCAGCCACTTGTAGCCCACGGACACGATGAAGTCGGGCTGCCAGCGTTCGATATCCGGCGCCACGATGCCCAGGCTCTGGCTGAGGTCGAGCACGAGCGCGACCTCGCGTTCCTGGAGCGCGGCACTGATGCGGTCAAGGTCGAGCATGGCGCCGTCGTCCCAGCGCACCTGGGGCAGGGTGGCGATGCGAAGGTTTGGTTCTTCGGCGATCGCGGCGAGCACGGCGTCGGTCCAGTCCTGCCCGGATTCGCGCGAAACGCCGCGCAGCCGTGCGCCGGTTTCGGCGCAGCGCTGCTGCCAGCACAGCAGGTTCGAGGGGAACTGGCCTTCAAGCACCAGCACGGTATCGCCGGCAGCCAGCGGCAGGCTGTTGGCGGCGGTGGCCAGGCCGAAGGCCGCCGAGGGCACCAGCGCAACGGCATGCGCTTCGCCGGCGAAAAGTTGCGACAGCAGCGCGCGCAATTTCTCTCGCTGCTCCGGTGGCGTCGGCGACACTCGCTGCCAGGGCCGCGCCACGGCTTCGAAGGCGGCCAGGCCCGCCGTATGTGCGGAGCGAAGGCGCGGCCCCTGCGCGGCGCAGTCCAGGTACAGCGCATCACCCTGCATCACGAACGCGCTGGCAGCGGTCGCCAGCGGCACGGTGGCCGGATGCGGCAGCGGCGTTGCGGGCGTTGTGGCCTGGGGCATGGCGCCACTTTACGACAGCGCGCTGCGGCAGTCCTGCGCCCGCCGGATGGCGTGAATCATGCATCGTTCACACGGTGGCGCTATTCTTGATGCCAATGCGAGTTATTTCGTCCCAGACCGCAGGAAACCGGGAACCCCCACCCGCGAAACAGGCGCTGGCCACGCGCTACCGGGACGTCCGCGCCTGCAGCCTGGCCCTGGCCGCGCCGCTGTCGGCCGAAGACGCGATGCTGCAGTCCATGCCCGACGCCAGCCCGGCGAAGTGGCACCTGGCCCACACCACCTGGTTCTTCGAGAAGTTCGTGCTGGGCGCGGATGAGGGCTACGACCCGGTCGAATCGCGCTGGGACCTGCTGTTCAACAGCTACTACAACAGCGTCGGCCCCTTCCACGTGCGCGCGCAGCGTGGCCTGCTGTCGCGGCCGACGCTGGCCGAAGTGCTGGACTACCGCCGCGAAGTCGACGCCCGCCTGCTGGAGAAACTGCAGGCCGGCGGCATCGATGACACCACGCTGCGGGTGCTCGAGCTGGGCACGCATCACGAACAGCAGCACCAGGAACTGCTGCTTACCGACATCAAACATGCCTTCTGGTGTAATCCGCTGGGCCCGGCCTACCGCAAGGACCTGGCTGCCAGGCCCGGCGAACCGCGCCTGGTGCACTGGAACGGCGTGGAAGAACAGGAGTTGGGCATGGGCGCCGCACCCTGGCCCGATGCCGATCGCTTCGCCTACGACAACGAATCGCCGCGCCACCGCGTGCTGCTGTCGGCGCATGCGCTGGCCAGCCGCCCGGTTTCCAACGCCGAATTCCTGGAGTTCGTTGCCGAAGGCGGTTACGAAGACCCCAGCCTGTGGCTGAGCGACGGCTGGGACCGTGTGCAGGCGGAAAAATGGCAGCGCCCGCAGTACTGGCATGAAGACGGCGCCCGCGAATTTACCGTGGCCGGCTGGCGCGAACGCGACCCGAACGCGCCGGTCTGCCACATCAGCCTGTACGAAGCCGACGCCTTCGCGCGCTGGGCCGGTGCCCGCCTGCCCACCGAAGCCGAATGGGAACACGCGGCGCGCGGGCAAAAGCCCGACGGCAACCTGCTCGATGCCGACGCCCTGCATCCGCAGCCTTGCACCGGCGACGGCCCCGGCCCGCACCAGCTGTTCGGCGATGTCTGGGAGTGGACGAGTTCGGCTTACAGCCCCTATCCGGGCTTCAAGCCCCTGCCTGGCTCGCTGGGCGAATACAACGGCAAGTTCATGAGTGGCCAGAACATCCTGCGCGGCGGCAGCTGCGCCACGCCGGCCAGCCATATACGCGCCACCTACCGAAACTTCTTCCCGCCCCACGCCCGCTGGCAGTTTTCCGGGCTGCGACTGGCCAAGGACCTGCCATGGACACCGTAAGCGCCGATCCCGTTGAACTGACCGACCTGCACCCCAGCCGCGACGACCTGCTGGGCGACGTGCTGGCCGGCCTGTCGGGCACGCCCAAGCGCCTGCCGTCGAAATATTTCTACGACCGGCGCGGCTCCGAGCTGTTCGAGGAAATCACCCGCCAGCCCGAGTACTACCTGACGCGCGTCGAGCTGGCATTGCTCGAGGCCGAGTGCACCAATATCGCCGGCGTCGTCGGCCCGCGCGCGCATGTCGTCGAATACGGCAGCGGCAGCGGCCCAAGACCCGCCTGCTGCTGGACGCGCTGGAAGACCCGGTGGCCTACACGCCGGTGGAGATCTCGCGCAGCGCGCTGGTGGGCAGCGTCGAGCACCTGGACCGCGAGTTCGTCCCGGTGCAGATGCTGCCGGTGCTGGGCGACTTCACCCAGCCCGTGCCCCTGCCCGAACCCGAGCGCGAAGCCCGCCGGGTGCTGGTGTTCTTCCCCGGCTCGACCCTGGGCAACCTGACCAACGCCGAGTCGGTGCGCCTGCTGACGGCCATGCGCGAAACCATGGGCCCCAGGGGCGCCGCCCTGATCGGCATAGATCTGCAGAAGCCGGCGCAACTGATCGAAGCCGCCTACAACGACGCCGCCGGCGTCACCGCCGCCTTTACCCTGAACCTGCTGGTTCGCCTGAATCGCGAGCTGGGCGCCAACTTCGACCTCGACGCCTTCCGCCACCGCGCGGTTTACGTGCCCGAAACCGGCCGCATCGAAACCTTCATCGACAGCCAGCGTGCGCAAACCGTCACGGTGCAGGGCAAGGTGTTCGAGTTCGCCGCCGGCGAGGCCATGCAGGTCGAATACAGCCACAAGTACACCGACGAAGGCTTCTCCGCGCTGGCCGCCCGCGCCGGCCTCGCCGTGGTGCAGGGCTGGAACGATCCGAAGGACTGGTTCGGGCTGCGCTTGCTGCAGCCGGCCTGAGCTACCCCATCGACAGGAGGCCGCCATGGCCAGCAAGGAGCCAACGCCGCCCGCGCGCTACGACGACCTGCGCGCCCTGTTCCTCAACTGCACGCTCAAGCCCACGGGCCAGGTTTCGCACACCGAGCGCCTGATCCACGTCGCCGCCGGCGTGATGCGCGCCAACCAGGTGGACGTCGAGGTGCTGCGCCCCGTCGACCTGGTGCTGGCGCCCGGCGTGCAGCCCGACATGACCGAACACGGCGCCGACCGGGACGACTGGCCGTCGCTGTCGAAGAAGGTGATGGCCGCCGACATCCTGGTGCTGTGCACGCCCATCTGGCTGGGTGATCCCAGCTCCGTGTGCCGGCGGGTGGTCGAACGCCTGTACGCGGAATCCGGAAAGCTCAATCAACAGGGCCAGTACGCGTATTACGGCCGCGTCGGCGGCTGCCTGGTGACCGGCAACGAGGACGGCATCAAACACTGCGCGATGAACCTGCTCTATTCGCTGCAGCACCTGGGCTACGTGATCCCGCCGCAGGCCGATTCGGGCTGGATCGGCGAAGCCGGGCCCGGCGATTCCTACGGCGACAACGGCGCCGGCTACGACAACGATTTCACCCAGCGCAACACCACCTTCATGGCCTGGAACCTGATGCACCTGGCGCGGCTGCTGAAGGACGCCGGCGGCGTCCCCGCCCACGGCAATCAGCGCAGCGCCTGGGACGCGGGCTGCCGGTTCGACCATCCCAATCCCGAATATCGCTAGTAACCTGTCTCAGGTGCGGTCGCGCGACCGCGGGAATCCCTGTGGATGCGTCTCAGCACACGAGACCCGGCTGTGGTCTGCTGGGCAAGGTCAGGGTGGTTTTTGGTGCGGTTGTCACTTGACAACTCTCTTGCCAGCCTTTAATTTCAACCACGCCCGCAAATCCAATGCACCGGAGCAAACACCCCAAGCCGGAAATAGAGGCCGCCATACAGTACGCCGAGCAGCATGGCTGGACGGTCAACGTGGGTGGTGCGCATTCCTGGGGACGGATTCTCTGTCCTTACAACGACGAATCGTGTCGTTGCGGAGAATTCTGTAGCGCCAGCGTCTGGAGCACCCCGAAGAATCCGGGAAATCATGGCAAGCAAATTCGGCGGGTGGTGGACAACTGCGTTCGCGAGAAGAACAAACGAGACACATAGATCCGACGGAATATCGCCGATGCGAGAGTACGAATTCACCCTGAGATTCCGATTGCCCGATGCGGAGTCCGATCCGGAGAAATTCATCGGCGCCCTGGCTGATTCCGGATGCGATGACGCAATGGTGGGAGTTGGGCAGAAGGGTCGGATCGCCCTGGATTTCACCCGTGAGTCCGCCAGTGCCATGGACGCCATCCTTTCGGCTGTTCGTGGCGTTAAAGAGGCGATTCCGGGGGCCGAACTGATCGAGGCTTCACCTGACTTCGTCGGGCTGACCGATGTCGCGGAAGTGCTGGGATGCACGCGCCAAAACATCCGCAAGTTGATGACGAGCAACCGGGAGACCTTTCCTCTGGCCGTGCATGAAGGCTCGCAGGCCATTTGGCATCTGCGCCCGATCCTCGTCTGGTTCACGGACAACCAGCGCCGTGCGATTGATCGTTCGCTGTTGGAAATCTCCGAAGTGACCATGAAGGTCAACGTCGCCAAGCAGGCGCGCCGCCTCCCGGCAGACAGGCTCCCCGAGGAGCTGGAGGCATTGTTGGCGTAAGCCGAACTGCCCCGATCCTGGTCTGCGCTTAGTCCAGCGCCTCGGTGCCCATCGCCGGGCAGTTCGCCAGGTCGCTGCGGTCCGGGCTGTCGTCCACCTGCTTTCCGGCGTCGCGCAGGGCGGTGCGCAGCCCTTCCTCGAGCACGGGGTGGTAGATCGGCATGCGCAGCAGGTCGAACACCGTGAGCTTCTGGTCGACCGCCAGCGCCAGCAAGTGGCCGAGGTGGTCGCCCGAGGGCGTGCACAGCTCAGCGCCCAGGAGGCAGCCGGTGTCGTGGGCGGCGTAGACCCGCAGCAGGCCTTCGTTCTTCTGCGCGGCACGGGCGCGGCCCTGGCGGCTGAAGTCCACTTCGCCGACCACGGTGTCGTCGGGCAGATCGGAGCGGCGCTGGCCCACGTGCGCCGACACCGGGTCGGAGAACACCACGCCAAGCGGCGTGCGCCGCTGGTAGCAGATGGGCTCGTCGGCCATCGCATTGCGGCCGGCGATGAAACCTTCGTCCGCGGCCTCGTGCAGGATCGGCGCATGCGTGTTCACGTCGCCGGCGATGAACACCGGCGTGTCGCCGATGCGCAGCAGGCCGGGCTCGAAGGGCGGCAGGCCCTTTTCGTTGAGCTCCACCCCCAAGGTTTCCAGGCCGACGTCGTCGAGGTTGGGGCGGCGGCCGATGGCGGCCAGCACGGCGTCCACCTCGACGCGGGTCTTGCCGGCGCGCACGCGCACGCCGTCGCCGGCGGCTTCGAGCTCGACTTCGTGGCCGGTGTGGATGGCGAACTCCTGGTCGAGCAGCGCGCGCAGCGTGGCGTTCACCTTTTCATCGTGCAGGCCGGCCAGGCGGTCGCTGCTGCTGAAGGCGCTGACCTGAATGCCCAGCCGCGCCATGGCCTGCGCCATTTCCACGCCGATGGCGCCCAGGCCGATGACAGCGATGCGGCGGGGCAGGTCGGCGCGTTCGAACAGCGAATCGGTGGTGAACACGCGATCGCCCAGCGCGGCCCAGGGCCCCGGCAGCACCGGCCGCGAGCCGGTGGCCAGGATGATGCGGCGCGCGGAAAACTCCCGGTCGCCCACGGCCACCCGGTCGGGCCCCAGCAGGCGGCCGCGGCCGGCAAGATTGCGCTCGCCCAGGTCTTCGGTGGCCTTGAGCACCCCGGACACGTAGTAATCGCGCAGCTTGCGCACCCGCGCCAGCACCGCCGGGATGTCCACGGCCAGCTGGTCGGCGCCGCTGACGCCGAATTCGCCCAGCCTCTTGCGGGCGGCGAAGGCATTCGCCGCCTCGATGAATACCTTCGAGGGCATGCAGCCGACCCGCGCGCAGGTGGTGCCGTAGGGCCCGTCGTTGACCAGCAGGAAGCTGTCGGTGCGCTTGCGCACTTCGCGCAGGGCGGCCAGGCCGGCGGTGCCGGCGCCCAGGATGATGGTGTCGTAATCGGTGGCCATTGGCGGCTCCGGGAAAGGCATGGCCCCATCCTCGCGCACGCCGGCCACCGGGCGCAAAGGCAAAACACCGCCGAATCAGCGAAAATGGCCGGCATCCTCTCCGGCAGCCCCGCAAAACCATGGCCACCCAGCAAATCAGCCTCACCCGCCCCGACGACTGGCACCTGCACCTGCGCGACGGCGACATGCTGGCGCGCGTGCTGCCCGACA
>NZ_CAXBJS010000028.1:0-22875 GCF_963976025.1 uncultured Arenimonas sp. | reverse complement strand
ACCTCGATGCCGGCTGCGACGCGGTGCTGGTGTGTGCGCCGGCGCTGGTGGCCGATTCCCTGCGTGCGGTCGCCGACCGCGAACCGGCGCCGGCCGGGCTGCTTTCGCCGCTGTTCGCGCGCCAGTTCCCGGCCTGGGACACGCTGCTGGCGAACGCACGTTACGATGGTGCCCGCGAAGCGCTCCGGCGCCTCGACCATGGAGTTGCCTGACATGTCCCACGACCTCGGCGCCGCGCTGGCCCTGTCCGACCTGCTGTTCGACCGGCAGACGTTGGAAGCCGCCATCCAACGCATCGCCGGCGAAATCGACCATGCCTATGCCGGCACCGACGGTGATCGTCCGCTGCTGCTGACCGTCATGCACGGCGGCCTGCCGTTTGCCGCCCAGCTGGCCATGGCCATGAAAACCGACCTGCAGTTCGACTACCTGCACGCCACCCGCTACCGCGGCGCCACCCAGGGCAGCGGGCTGGAATGGCGGCACCGGCCGGCGACGCCGCTGCAGGGCCGCCGGGTGCTGGTGGCCGACGATATCCTCGACGAAGGCCACACGCTCAAGGCCGTCATCGGCTGGTGCCAGGAGCAGGGCGCGGCCGAAATCCGCGTCGCGGTCATGGCGCTGAAGCTGCACGACCGCCGCGTAGCCGGTGTTCAGGCCCAGCACGTCGCCGTTGAAGTGCCCGACCGCTACGTGTTCGGCTACGGCATGGACTACTACGAGCAGGGCCGCAACCTGCCGGGCATCTACGCGCTCAAGGATTGAACATGTCGGCAATCGACCTGGCCGTCATCGGCGGCACCGGCCTCTACCGCCTCGCGGCGCTTTCCGACGTGCAGGCGGTCGAGGGCGATACGCCCTACGGCGCGCCCTCCGGGCCCGTGCGCGTCGGCCAGCTGGCCGGCCGCCGCGTGGCCTTCCTGGCCCGGCACGGCGAAGGCCATTCGCTGCCGCCGCACCGGGTGAACTACCGCGCCAACCTCTGGCGCCTGAAGGACCTGGGAGCCCGCCGCGTGCTGGCGGTGAACACCGTCGGCGGCATCACCGACGCGTACGGCCCGCAGGTGCTGGGCCTGCCCGACCAGCTGATCGATTACACCTGGGGCCGCACGTCCAGCTTCTGGGACGGCGAGGGTGGCGACGTGCTGCACGTGGACTTCGGCGACCCCTACACGCCGTCGCTGCGCGCCGACGTGCTGGCCGCGGCCGGCAAGGCCGGAGTCGCGCTGGTGGACGGTGGCTGTTACGGCGCCACCCAGGGCCCGCGCCTGGAAACCCGCGCCGAGATCGCCCGCATGCGCCGCGACGGCTGCGACCTGGTCGGCATGACCGGCATGCCCGAAGCCGGACTGGCCCGCGAACTGGGCCTGGACTACGCCTGCCTGGCCATCGTCGCCAACTGGGCGGCGGGCTGCGGCGACGCCGCCGAGATCACCCTCGAAGAAGTGCTGGCCAACGTCGAAGCCGCCAGCGCCGGCCTGCCTGGCCTGCTTGAAGCCCTGCTGGGGTAATTGTCAGCCGTTTTGCCCTTGTTCATAATCGGGCCGTGCACGGGACCGAGGCATCGGCACGCGGGGCACGACAGTTCCTACAGCATGTGAGGGCAAGACATGAGTTTCGGTACCGTGAAGTGGTTCAACGACGCCAAGGGTTTTGGGTTCATCGCCCCCGAAGACGGCAGCGCCGACGTGTTCGTGCATTATTCGGCCATCAGCTCGCAGGGTTTCCGTTCCCTGCAGGAAGGCCAGCGGGTCAGCTTCGAGGTGGTGCAGGGCCCGAAGGGCTCCCAGGCCGCCAACGTGTCGCCGGTCTGAACCACGCCAACCTGTTCCATGCGAAGCCCCGCCGCGTGCGGGGTGGGATACGGCAGCGGTGGCCAGGCCGCGGCGCTGGCGCTGTCGCGCGACGGCCACCGGGTCGAGGTGTTCGAACAGGCGTCTTCGCTGCGGCCGGTCGGTGCCGGCTTCCTGCTCCAGCCCACCGGGCTGTCGGCGCTGTGGGAACTTGGGCTGCTGGCGCCGGCCCTGGCCCTGGGCCGCCGGGTCGATCGCCTTTACGGCGAAAACGAAGGCGGCCGGGCGGTCATGGACATGGCCTATGCCGGCCTCGACCCGCGCCTGTTTGGCCTGGGCCTTCAGCGCAACGCCGTGTTCGAACTGCTGCGCGACGCCTGGCCGGGCGCCGGCGACGTTCGCACCGGCACCCGCATCCGCGCGCTGGCGCCCGGCGGTCGCGAACTGATTGACGACGCCGGTGGCCGCCACGGCCCCTACGACCTGGTCATCGCCGCCGACGGCGCCGCTTCCTGCCTGCGCGCTTCGGTGGGCGCGCCGCGCCTGGACCGGCCCTATCCCTGGGGCGCACTGTGGTGCCTGCTGCCCGAAGGCAACTGGCCCTGGCGCAATGAGCTCCGGCAGCGTTACCGACGCGCGCGGGAAATGGCCGGCATGCTGCCGGTCGGTGCCCGCCCGGGTGATGCCGCGCCGCGGCTCAGTTTTTTCTGGAGCCTGCCGGTCGCGGCCCTGCCGGACTGGTCGCGCGAAGGGCTGCCGGCCTGGAAAAGCCGGGCCACTACGCTTTGGCCAGCGCTGGCACCTATGCTCGAATCGATTCAGGCGCCCGAACAGCTGGCGCAGGCCCGCTACCGCGACGCCATTCCCGGCGCCTGGTCGCGCGGCCGCCTGGCCCTGCTGGGTGACGCTGCGCACGCGATGAGCCCGCAGCTGGGGCAGGGCGTGAACATGGCGCTGCTCGACGCCCTGGCCCTGCGCGATGCGCTGCGTGATTCGGATGAAGTCGAACCTGCGCTGGCCGCCTACGGCGCCGCGCGGCGCCGGCACGTGGCGATCTACCAGTTCTGGAGCCGCTGGCTGACGCCGGTATTCCAGTCCGAGGCCGACGGCGTCGCCTGGCTGCGTGACCGCCTTTTCCTGCCCATGGGTCGGTTGCCGGGCGGGCGCGGCCAGATGCTGCGCGTACTCACCGGCACGCAGCGCGGCTGGCTGGGGCGCTACGGGCTGCCGCCGGGATTCCTGGACGCGCTGGGCTGAAATCAGTCCGCTGCGGGGCCGTGGTCGAACTGCAGGCGTGCCAGGTCGGCGTAGAGGCCGCCGCGCGCCAGCAGCTCGGCGTGCGTGCCCTGGGCGACGATGCGGCCCTGGTCCATCACCACGATGCGGTCGGCCTTGAGCACCGTTGCCAGGCGATGCGCGATGACCAGGGTGGTGCGGCCGCGCATCAGGCGTTCGAGCGCCTGCTGCACGGCGCGTTCGCTTTGCGCGTCGAGCGCGCTGGTGGCTTCGTCGAGCAGCAGCACCGGCGCGTCCTTGAGCAGGGCGCGGGCGATCGCCAGGCGCTGCTGCTGGCCGCCGGAAAGTCGCGCACCACGTTCACCCAGTTCGCTGTCGTAGCCCTGCGGCAGCGCCGACAGGAACTCGTGGGCCTCGGCGCTGCGGGCGGCGGCTTCGATTTGTTCGTTGCTGGCGTCCAGGCGGCCGTAGCGGATGTTTTCGCGGGCGGTGGTGCCGAAGATCACCGGATCCTGCGGCACCAGGGCGATCTGCGCGCGCAGCGCGACCGGGGCGATGTTGCGCAGGTCGTGGCCGTCGAGCGTGATCGAGCCGGCCTCGGGGTCGTGGAAACGCAGCAGCAGCTGCAGCACGGTGCTCTTGCCGGCGCCCGAGGGGCCGACCAGGGCCACGGTTTCGCCGGGCTGCAGCTCCAGGTCGAAGTCTTCCAGCGCCGGCGCATCGGGGCGGGTGGGGTAGTGGAAACGTACGCCGCGCAGCGACAGCCGGCCCTGCACCGGCGTCGGCAGCGGTTCGGCCTTCGCCGGCACCGGCAGCAGCGAACGTTCGCCCAGCAGTTCGGAAATGCGCGCCATGCCGCCGGCGGCGCGCTGCACTTCGGTCCACACTTCGGCCAGCGCGCCGACCGAGCCGGCGCCGATCAGCGCGTACAGCACGAACTGGCCCAGGGTGCCGGCGGTCATCTCGCCGGCGATGACGTCGCGGGCGCCCACCCACAGCACCGCCGTGATCGAGCCGAACACCAGCACGATGACGATGGCGGTCAGCGCCGCCTGCAGGCGGATGCGCTTGCGCGCCACGCCCAGGGCCAGCGCCACGGCCTGGTCGAAGCGTCCGGCTTCGTAAGACTCGCGGGCGTAACTCTGCACCGTGTGCATCGCGCCCAGGGTTTCGCCGGCGCGGGCATTGGCATCGGCGACGCGGTCCTGCGCGGCCTTGGCGACGCTGCGCACGCGCCGGCCGGAAAAGGCCATGGGCAGCACGATCAGCGGGATGCCCAGCAGCACGAACAGCGCCAGCCGGGGGCTGGTGACCGCCAGCATCACCGCGCTGCCCAGCACCGTGATGCCGCTGCGCAGCGCCACCGACATGCTTGAGCCGACCACGCTGCGCAGCAGTTCGGCGTCGGCCGACAGCCGCGAGAGCAGTTCACCGGCGCGGGTGCGTTCGAAGAAGGCCTGGTCGAGCGACAGCAGGTGCGCGTACAGCGCCCGGCGCAGGTCGGCGACCACGCGTTCGCCCAGCAGGGTGACGAAATAAAAGCGCGCCGCCGTCGCCAGGCCCAGCGCCACCGCCACGCCGAACAGCAGCACGAACCAGCGGTCGATTTCGCTGCCGGCGCTGAAACCCTGGTCGATCATGTATTTCACCGCCACCGGCAGCGCCAGCGTGGCGCTGGACGACAGCGCCAGCGCGCCCAGCCAGGCCGCCACCAGGCCGCGGTGCGGCCGCACGAAAGGCAGCAGCTCGCGCAGCGAATTGACGGGCGGCTTGTCGGCCGGGGTAGCGGTCATGGGGGCGGGGTCTCTTCGGGACGCAGGCTGGCGGCGCCACGACTGATGTCACGCAGGCGCCGGGCCAGGGGATCGATAGTGTAGTCGGGCAGGCGCACCCGCAGGCGCAGGCCGGCTTCGTCGAAGGTTTCGTCGAGTTTTTCGCCGCCGAATTCGGCCAGCAGGCCGTGCACGGCATTGGCAAGTTCGAAGCCGCAGGCCAGCTCGGCCCCGACCCAGGGCACCAGTTCGCGGCGCGCGGCGGTGCGCAGGCATTCGGCCGCGGCGCCGCCGTAGGCGCGCACCAGGCCACCCACGCCCAGGTTGGTGCCACCGTACCAGCGGGTGACCACCACCATGACCTGGTCCACGCCCTGGCCTTCGATGGCGGCCAGGATCGGGCGGCCGGCGCTGCCGCCGGGTTCGCCGTCGTCCGAGGACCGGTAGTCGGCGCCGATGCGGTAGGCCCAGCAGTTGTGCGTGGCCTGCGGGTCGGAAACCTCGTGCAGGAAGGCCAGCGCGGCCTCGGGCGATTCGACCGGTGCGGCGCGGGCCAGGAAGCGGCTGCGTTTGGCCTCCAGCTCGAAGGTGGCCGGGCCGGCAAGCGTTTGTGCCACGGTCACGGCCGGAACGCGGCCAGGTCGGGCGGCAGCGTGATGTCGGGGTGGGCGCGCTGGAAACGCTGAAGGCTGGCGCTGGCGCCGGCGCGGTCGCCCTGGCGGATGCGGTCGCGGATGCGTTCGAGCCAGTCGTCGGCGGCCAGGCGCGTGTCCTCGTCCACCGGCGGCAGCACCTCGTCGGCGCTGAAGGCCGACGGCAGCGGCGCTCCGGTGGCTTCGTCGCTTTCCAGCACCGGCGAGGACTCCGCGACGGGTGCCGGAGCACGAAGCGCCTGGCGCTGGCGGTTCTCTGCGCGTTCGGCCGGCGCGGAAGATTCGAGGGACCGTGCGCTGTCGGCCAGCGACTGCGCGGCGGCGGCTTCGGCTTCGCGCAGGGGCTCGGCGACGACGGCGCGGGGCGGGGCCGGCGGTGCGGCGGGGGCCGGCATGCTCCGGGCCGATGGTTCCTGCGGTTTGGCCGGCGGTGCGGCGAACTCGGCTTCTTCGATCTCGGCGCGCTTGAGGCGCGAACCGGTGACTTCGACTTGCTGCAGTTCGACATCCGCGCTCGATGCCGAGGCCGGCGCTTCCGCCGTCACGCCATCGGGCAGGGCATCACGCGCCGGCTGCAGCTGCAGGCCGATGCCCACCGCCAGCACCGCCGCGGCCGCCGTTCCCAGCGCCCAGCCGGGGAGGCCGCGGCGCCGGTGCGCCTGCGACGGTGAAGCCGCGGTGGCGTTGCGGGCGGCCGCCAGGATGGCGGCGTCCACGTGCGGCGAGGGTTCGCCGCCCGGCAGGGCGCGCAAGACCCGGGCCAGGGCGACTTCATCGTCCTGGAGCGGGTCCTTGCGCGGGTCCTGCGGGCTGTTCATCGTGAAACGTCAGTCCTGGCTGATGTGGGTGTCGGGGCCGGGTGCCGGCGCCAGCGAACGGGCCTGCGCCAGCAGCTGCAGGAACTCGCCGCGGTAGCCCCAGGGGTCGTCGCCGCGGGCGCCACGCGCCAGGGCTTCCACCTGGTCCCAGCTGAAGCCCGACATGTTACGCCCCCCGCGCAGCAGGTCGGCGTAGGCGGCGACCGCCGCCGCGAAGCGCAGGCTTTCGCTGGCCTGCCTGCGCAGGTCCTGGCGGCGGATGGGCTGTTCGACCAGCACGCTGCGGTCTTCGCCGGGCTGCTTGTAGCGCAGCTTGAGGAAAGCGATCTCGCCGGTGCCGGCGGCCTGCGGCGTCGGCGCGGCGTAGCGCAGGGCGTCGCTGGATTCACAGCCCATGCCGACCAGGCACAGTTCGTACAGGGCGGTGACGTCGTGCCCGGCGCCGATCTCGCCGGCGTCCACCTGGTCGTTGTTGAAGTCCTCGCGCGCCAGCTGGCGGTTTTCGTAGCCAACCAGCCGGTATTCGGCGACCTGGGCCGGGTTGAACTCGACCTGGATCTTCACGTCGCTGGCGATGGTCAGCAGGGTCGAACCCATTTCCTCGACCAGCACCTTGCGGCCTTCCATCAGGTTGTCGATGTAGGCGTGGTTGCCGTCGCCGACGTCGGCGAGTTTTTCCGCCAGCGCGTCGTTGTAGTTGCCCTGGCCAAAACCCAGCGTGGTGAGCGCGACGCCGGACTTGCGGCCGGCCTCGACCTTGGTCTCCAGTGCGCGCTGGTCGAAGATGCCGACGTTGAAGTCACCGTCGGTGGCCAGGATCACCCGGTTGACGCCACCTTCGACGAATCCCTGCCGGGCCATGGCATACGCCAGGTCGATGCCTTCGCCGCCGTTGGTCGAACCGCCGGCTTCAAGCTGGCCCAGCGCGGCCAGGATTTCGCCATGGCGGTCGCCCGGGGTCGGCGGCAGCACCAGGCCGGCGCTGCCGGCGTAGACCACGATCGATACGCGGTCCTGCGCACGCAGGCGCGGCACCATCTGCCGGAAACTTTCCTTGAGCAGGGGCAGCTTGTCGGGCGAATTCATCGAACCCGAGGTGTCGATCAGGAACACCAGGTTGCTGGCCGGGATCTGCTCGCGCGCGACCTCGTAACCCTTCAGGCCCACCTGCATCAGCACGCGCTTGTCGTCCCAGGGCGCGGGCGCAAGTTCGGTGCTGACGCGGAAGGGCTGGCGGCGGTCGGTGGGCGCCGGATAGCCGTAGTCGAAGTAGTTGATCATCTCCTCGACCCGCACCGCGTCGCGCGGCGGCAGCATGCCCTGCGCCAGCATGCGGCGCACGTTGCTGTAGCTGCCGGTGTCGACATCGATGGAGAACGTGGAAACGGGCTGCTCGGCCGTGCGCTGGATGCCGTTGTCTTCGAACTCGGCGTAGTTTTCGGTATTGCGCTCGACCGGCGGCCGGGGCATCGGCATGTAGGCGACCGGGGGCGCGGCTGGCGGCGCGGCCAGCGACGCGGCCGGCAAGGCGGCCTGCTGGTTCACCAGCCGGCTGCCGCTGACTTCAATGGATTCAAGTTCAGCGGACTCTACTTCAGCGCGCTTGGTGCGGCTGCGGTCCTGTTCGCGGCGTTCCTGGGCGGCGTCGGCGCTGGCCGACTGCTGGGTGGCGCTGTCGTCGGCGGCGCGATGGGCGCAGCCCGAAGCAATGGCGAGGGCGAGGGCGGTGACGGCGATCTGGCGCATGGGGTGGCTCCGGTTGGGAAGGGCAAGACTTCCAACGGGCCAGGGGCGAAAACGGGGTTGACCGGTCATGGCCGCAGCCTCGCGCGCAGTTTGTCCATGGCGTAACGCAGGCGGGATTTGACGGTTTCCCGGCCGACGCCGGTGATTTCGCCGATTTCCTCCAGGCTCAGTTCCTGTTCCAGCCGCAGCAGCAGCACCTCGCGCTGGTCGGGCGGCAGCTCCTCGAGCGCCAGCTGCAGGCGGCGGCGCTCCTCGAAGGCCGAAAGCTGGCGCTCGGGCGTATCCGGGTCGGGCAGGCGTTCGGCCAGTTCGCGGGCGTCTTCCGGGGCGTCGGGCCGGTGCGACTTGGCCCGCCAGTGGTCGGTGAGGCGGTTGTAGGCGACCTGGTGCAGCCAGGTGCTGAACCTGGCCTCGGGCCGGTAGCGTTCACGGGCGGCGATGACCCGTTGCCAGACGTCCTGGAACAGTTCCTCGGCCAGGCTGGCGTCGCGGACCTGGCGCTGCAGGTGCCGGAACAGGCGCAGCCGGTGCCGGGAATACAGGGTTTCGAAGGCTCCGGCGTCGCCGGCCCCGAAAGCCAGCATCAGATCCTCGTCGGTGGGCTCGCCCTGCATGGGCTGAGGGTACGGTCTTTCACGGGGCGGGTGAAGCGCGTCCGGGCGGGTTCATGGCGGGCGTTGTACATTGCCGCGATGGCCGCTCCCGACGCCACCAGCGATTCCTTCCTTGCTTCCGGCACCGACCTGGCCGGCGGCTGGCTGCGGCCGGGCAAACCGCTGTTCGTGGGCATGCTGGTGCTGGCGCTGGGCGTGTACCTGAGCATCAGCACGGCCCAGCTCGAGCGCGAGCGTTACCTTAGCGAACGCCAGTCGCGCGTGCAGCGTGAACTTTCCGACTTCCGGGCCCAGCTTGAAACCCAGGTGTATGCCCAGGTCGGGCTGGTGCGTGGCCTGGCGGTGCAGGTGATCCGCCAGGAAGGCATTTCCGACGCCGAGTTCAAGGCCATCGCCGCCGAACTGATGCGCGGCCAGCCGCAGATCCGCAACCTCAGCCTGGCGCCCGGCTTCGTCATTTCCTCGGTGTATCCCGAAGAAGGCAACGAGGCCGCGGTGGGCCTGGACCTGCTGGGCGACCCGGTGCAGAAACAAGCCATGCTGCGCGCCATCCGCGAGGACGGCCCGCTTCTGGCGGGGCCCTTCGATCTGCGCCAGGGCGGCCGTGCGCTGGCCATCCGCTTCCCGCTGTGGGTCGATCGCGACGGCGTGCCGCGGCTGTGGGGCGCGGTGAGCCTGGTGCTCGATCACGAACAGGTGATGCGCGATGCCGGCATCCTGGCCCTGGAAAAGGAGCTGCGCCTGAGCATCGTCGGCCGCGACGCCGCCGGTCCCGGCGGCGACATCATCCGCGGCACACGCCTGCCGGCGTCGGCGGACGCCGTGCGCGTGCCGGCCTTCCTGCCCGGCGGCAGCTGGCTGATTTCGGCGGTGCCGCTGGAAGGCTGGGACACCCGCGCCTGGTGGCAGACGCCGGGTTTCCCGGCCCGCCTGGGCCTGAGCCTGCTGGCGGCGCTGGCGACCACGCGCATCCTGCACGACCGCCAGCGCATCCGTCGCCTGGCCGGCCGCGATGCGCTGACCAACCTGCCCAACCGCCGGCTGGCCCTGCACAACCTGGGCCGGCTGATCGCGCGCGGGCGTCGCGGCGACACCCGGTTCGCGCTGCTCAGCTTCGACCTGGACGGCTTCAAACCGGTCAACGACACCTACGGCCACGCCGCGGGCGACCTGCTGCTGGCCGAGATCGGCCGTCGGCTCAGCGATTCGGTGCGGCCGGGCGACCTGGTCGCGCGCATGGGCGGCGACGAGTTCCTGGTGATCGTGAACGTCCAGAACGGCGACGACGAACACTGGCTGCGCGCGGTCGCGGCGCGCGTGCAGGCGGCGATAAGCCGGCCGGTGCCGATCGACGGCCACTGGGTGGTGGTGGGCGCCAGCATCGGCATCGCCCGTTTCCCCGAGGACGGCGACGATTCGGAGAGCCTGCTGCGACGCGCCGACGAAGCCATGTACCGGGCCAAGAACGGCCGCGCGGCCGGCGTCGAGTTCGCCCGGTCCTTGCACCCGGGGCAGGCGGCCCCGTCCGGGGACTAGTCGCCCCGCGGTTCGACTTTCAGCGCCAGCTCGCCGTCGGCAAGCCGGGCCCGCAGCCGGTCGCCGTCGCGGGCATCGGCGGCCCGGCGCAGCACCTGGCCGTTTTCATCGAACACGATGGCGTAGCCGCGGCCCAGGGTGGCCAGCGGGCTGACGCTTTCGAGCGCACGCGCCAGGCCCCGCAGCTGCAGGCGGCGGGGCTCGACCAGGCGCGCCGGCAGGGCCGCCAGGGCGCGCTGGACCAGGGCCAGGCGATGCCGGTGTGCTTCCAGCCGGCGGCGGGGATGGGCCTGGTCCAGGCGCCGCAGCAGCCGCGACAGGCGCTCGCCGCGCCGGGCCGCCGGCGCCTGCCAGGCCAGGCCCAGGCGGTGGCGCAGGGCGTCGAGGCGGTTGCGGCCGCGTTCGAGCCGCAGCTGCGGGCGCAGGGCCTGCAGCTTCAGGAAGGCCTGGTCGACACGCTGGGCCTGGGCGCCAAGGACGCGGGCGAGCAGGGCGTCGAAGCGCTGGCGGTCGCGGCGCAGGCGTTCGACCAGCTCGCCGCGGTCGGGCACCAGCAGTTCGGCGGCGGCCGAGGGCGTCGGCGCGCGCAGGTCGGCGGCGAAGTCGGCCAGGCTGACGTCCACTTCATGGCCGATCGCAGCCACCACCGGCACCGGCGAGGCGACGATGGCGCGGGCCAGGGCTTCGTCGTTGAAGGCCCAGAGGTCTTCGAGCGAACCGCCGCCGCGGGTGAGCAGGATCAGGTCGTAACGGCCACTTCGGCCGGCGCGCTGCAGCATGTCCAGGATCTGCGCGGCGGCGCCGTCGCCCTGCACGGGCACCGGCAGCACTTCGACCTCGAGCAGCGGGAAGCGCCGCCCCAGCACGCTCAGCACGTCGCGCACCGCCGCGCCGCGCGGCGAGGTGATCACCGCCAGCCGGCGGGTATAGGCCGGCAGCGGACGCTTGCGGTCGGTGTCGAACAGGCCTTCGGCGGCCAGCCGGGCCTTGAGCTCTTCGAACGCCCGGCGCAGGGCGCCTTCGCCGGCTTCTTCCAGGTGTTCGAGCACCAGCTGGTAGTCGCCGCGCGCCTCGTACAGGGTGAGCCGGCCGCGCGCCAGCACCAGCATGCCGTCGCGCGGCGCGAAGCGCAGGCGGGCGGCATTGGACCGGAACAGGGCGCAGCGCACCTGGGCGCGGGCGTCCTTGAGGGTGAAATAGGCATGGCCCGAGGCCGGCCGGGAAAAATTGCTGATCTCGCCCTCGACCCAGACCTGCGGGAAGCTGCCCTCGAGCAGGTCACGCGCCAGCGCATTGAGCTGGGACGGGCGCAGGACCTGGCGTTCGCGGGCTAGGGTGGACATGGCTCGGGCCGGGGACGGCCCCACAGGATACCCGCTGCCGTTCAACCAGGGGTGGGGCCGGGCCGCGGCCCGGTCTAAACTGTGCCAGCCACGAGGACCCCGAATGAGCGAAAGCTACCGCCGCCTGTGCCAGGACCTGCCGCCCCCCGTGGGTGGCGCCGTGCGTTTCCCGGCCGAGCCGAAAAAGGTGAAGGCCTGGGTCGCGGGCCTGCCGCGCGCCAACCCGCAGGCCGCCGAGCAGGAAATCGCCCGCGCCCTGGAAGGACTGGCCGGCCAGCGGCTCGAGGGCGGGCAGCGTTTTGCCGCGCTCGAAGAACTGCGCGGCACCGCGCTCGAGGCCATCGTGCTGCTCGAAGGCGGTTTCTCCGGCAGTTCCCTGCCGCTGCCGCCGGACAAGGCGCGCGCGGCCGCCGCCGCCGGCAAGTTCCACTTCGACCTGGCCCTGGGCTATCGCCAGGCCGCTTGCGAACTGTGCGCACCCTCGGGCAGCGTGCCGTTCCTGCGCGGCGGCAGCGTGCTTGCGGCGCTTGAGCGTTCGACCTGGCATTACGTGCGTGCGCTGGCCCTGGCCTGGCGCGTCTATCGCCCGGCGCCGTCGGGTGCCTGGCAGGGCCTGCACCGCCTGCACCGTTTCGCCAGCTCGCTCAAGCTCGAGCGCAAATCGGTCGACGACAAGGCCGCCGGCGGCGCCCAGGACGTGCACACGCTGTACCTGCAGGCGTTGCTGATGGCCTCGGTCAATCCTTACGCCTTCGCGCAGTCCGAGCAGGACGCGCTGTGGCCGGCCACCCGCGGTTACGCCGCGCGCTGCAGCCTGCTCGCCCACGCCCCCGAAGGCATCGCGCCGGTGGTGCCCGAGGACGCCGACCGCGGCCCGGGCGGCGGCGTGCCCGACGAAACGCCTTCCACCTGGCTCGACCTGGCGCCGTTCGCGGCCGACGTCGATCGCGCGCTCGAGCGCGTGCGCGACGGCCAGGGCCAGCTGGCGCCGACGCCGGGGCTGTCGGTCGCGGTCGGCAACGACCTGCTTATCCGCCTGCGCCGCGCTTTCGGCCAGATGGCGGCGCGCGGCCTGATGCGCCTGCCGGCCGGGCACGCACTCGACACCGTGCTGGGCCTGAGCGGCCTGCATTACCTGCTGGCCGGCCAGCGCGACTTCGACACCTTCATGCGCCAGTCGGCCCAGGGCACCGTGCACGTGATCGCCGGCGCCGCCTGGACCCAGGGCAGCGCCAGCATGACCCGCGTGCCGCGTTTTACCGCGCGCGTGCTCGACCAGAGCCTGGGCGGCTACCGCATGGCCTGGGACAGCGCCGAACAGGCGCGCGCCAAGGTCGGTGAACTGGTCGGCCTGGGTTTTGGCGAAGACAGCGACGACACCGACTGGATGGTCGGCGTGATGCGCTGGCTGCGCTACGAAGCCGACGGCAGCCTGTCGGCCGGCGTCGAACTGCTGTCGCGGCGCTCGAGCCCGGTGGCCCTGCGCGCGGTCAGCGCCGACGGCGGCAGCCGCCAGGTGCAGCGTGCGGTCGAGGTGTTCCCGATCGACGGCACGCCGGGCCGGTGTTTCGTTTGCAGCGCGTCCATCGAATCGGGCAGCCGGGTCGAAGTCATCCACGACACCGCCAGCCACATCCCGGAAGTCGGCACCCGCGGCCCCGACCTGCTTGAAGACGTCGAGGTGCTGCTCAACGCCGGCGACTACGTGCTGCTGGGCGAACGCCTGCCAATACCGCCGGAAGGAGATGATGCCGATGCCCGCGAGGCCCGGGAGGGCGAGCCGGCATGAGTGAAGCGAAGGCAATGCCGCGGCGCGAAACCCGCGCCGTGGCGGTGGGTCCGGTCCGCATCGGCGGCGGTGCCCCGGTGGTGGTGCAGTCGATGACCAATACCGACACCGCCGACGTGAACGCGACCGTGAAGCAGGTGGCCGAGCTCTGGCGCGCCGGCTCCGAACTGGTGCGCGTGACGGTCAACAATCCCGAGTCCGCCGCCGCGGTGCCGCGCATCCGCGACAAGCTGGCAATGATGAACGTGCCGGTGCCGATCGTCGGCGACTTCCACTACAACGGCGACCGCCTGCTGGCGGCCGAACCGGCCTGCGCCGAGGCGCTGGCCAAGTACCGCATCAACCCGGGCAACGTCGGCTTCGGCAAGAAGCGCGACACCCAGTTCGCGGCGATCGTTGAAAAGGCCATCGAATACGGCAAGCCCGTGCGCATCGGCGTCAACTGGGGCTCGCTCGACCAGGCCCTGGCTGCGCGCCTGATGGACGAAAACGCCGCCCGCGCACAGCCCTGGGACGCCGCCCGCGTGCTGCGCGAGGCCCTGGTGGTGTCGGCGCTGGAGTCGGCCGAACGCGCCGTCGAAATCGGCCTGGCGCGCGAATCCATCGTGCTCTCGGCCAAGGTCAGCGGCGTGCAGGAACTGATCGCGGTTTATCGCGACCTGGCCGCGCGATCCGACTTCCCGCTGCACCTGGGCCTGACCGAGGCCGGCATGGGCAGCAAGGGCATGGTCGCCTCCAGCGCCGCGCTGGCGGTGCTGATGCAGGAAGGCATCGGCGACACGGTCCGCATCTCGTTGACGCCCGAGCCCGGCGCCGCGCGCACGCTGGAAGTGCAGGTCGCGCAGGAGCTGCTGCAGACCATGGGCCTGCGCGCCTTCACCCCGCTGGTCACCGCCTGCCCGGGCTGCGGCCGCACCACCAGCGAGTTCTTCCAGGTGCTGGCGCAGAAGGTGCAGGAACACGTACGCGGCCAGATGCCGGTCTGGAAGCTCAAGTACCCGGGCGTCGAGAACCTGTCGCTGGCGGTGATGGGCTGCGTGGTCAACGGCCCGGGCGAATCGCGCCACGCCGACATCGGCATCTCGCTGCCCGGCACCGGCGAAGCCCCTTCGGCACCGGTGTTCATCGACGGCCAGAAGGCCATGACCCTGCGCGGCGAAAACATCGCCGATGACTTCGTCGGCGTCATCGACCAGTACGTCGCCCGGCGCTACGGCGGCGAAACCGCCTAGGCTTCCACGCAGACCCGGTTGCGGCCTTCGTCCTTGGCCCGGTACAGGGCCGCGTCGGCGGCCTCCATCAGCGGGCTGCGTTCTTCGCGGCCCGGTGCCAGGCAGGCGATGCCGATGCTGATGGTCAGGCGTTTTTCTTCGCCGCCAAGCACGAAGGTGTCTTCGGCGACCGCTTCGCGCAGGCGTTCGGCGAAGGCGCGGGCCGATTCGACGTCGGTTTCCGGCAGCATCACCGCGAACTCTTCGCCGCCGATCCGGGCGGCCACGTCCTCGCCGCGCACGAAGCGCCGGACGATGCCCGCCAGCTGCCGCAGCACGCCGTCGCCGGCGATGTGGCCGTATTTGTCGTTGACCGGTTTGAACAGGTCCACGTCGATGATGCACATCACCAGCGGCCGGCCATGGCGGGTGGCACGGGCGATTTCGCGGTCGACCGCCTCGATGAAGTGCCGGCGGTTGTACAGCTCGGTCAGCGCGTCGCGCGTGGCCAGCTGGTAGACCTCCTGGTGGTAGCGCGCCTCGACGCTGGAATGGCTGATGAACTTGAGGATGCATTCGCCCAGCGTGATGTGGTCGCCATCGACAAGCTCCGCCTGGGTCACCGCTTCGTCATTGACCCGCGTACGGTTGGTGGCACCCATGTCGGCGATGAAATAGGACTCGCCGTCCCGCCAGATGCGGCAGTGCCAGCGCGACACGGAGTTGTGCGGGATATGCAGGTCCGATTCCGGCGAACGGCCGATCACCACCGGTGCCTCGCCCAGGTCCGCACGCTTGCCCAGGCCTTCGCCGTGGATCACGACGACACAGGCCGAGCGCGGCGTCGACCTGCGGGGGCCGTCGCTCAGCAGGGTGCGCTGGGTCGTGCAGATCTTCTCGGTCTGGCGCATGGGTGTCAGGCGGAAGGGCTGGCCCGAGTTTAGCCGGTTGCCGGCGGCTATGGTTGCCTGGGCTAAACTGTCGTGGCTGAAGGGGGGAGGCATGGGCGGAACCGAAGAGGACGACCTGGCGCCAACCGAAGGCTTGCCCACGCGGGCCGGCCCGTCGGGCGCGCTGGCCGAAGGCGCGGCGCTGGCGCCGGGCGCGCGCCTGGGGCGCTACCGCATCGAAACCCTGCTGGGCCGCGGCGGCATGGGCGAGGTTTACCGCGCCGGCCAGCTCGAACCGGTGCGCCGCACGGTGGCCATCAAGCTTCTGCACGCGCGGCGCCTGGACGCCCGCCACCTGGCCTACTTCGAGGTCGAGCGCCAGCTGCTGGCGCAGATGAAACACCCGGCCATCGCCCAGGTTTACGACGCCGGCGCCACGCCCGAGGGTTTCCCTTATTTCGTGATGGAGTTCATCGAGGGCAGCCCGCTGACCGCCTTCTGCGAACAGCGCGGCCTGCCGCTGCGCGAGCGGCTGGGACTGTTCATCCGGGTCTGCGAGGGCGTGCAGCACGCGCACCAGAAGGGCGTCATCCACCGCGACCTCAAGCCGGGCAACATCCTGGTTTCCGAAGTGGACGGCCGGCCGCTGCCCAAGATCATCGATTTCGGCATCGCCACCGCGGCCAGCCGCTCCCTGGCCGCCGGTGAACGCGCCGGCGAGCTCGAACGGGCCGGCACGCCCGATTACATGAGCCCCGAGCAGGCGGGCATGGAAGGCGTCGAGGTCGACACGCGTTCGGACGTTTATTCCCTTGGCGTACTGCTTTACGAACTGCTGGCCGGGCGCCGTCCCGGCGCCGGCGACGACAGCTCGGCGGCGGCGCACACCGCCAGCACCACGATCCGCCCGCCCTCGGCGCAGATCGAAACCCTGGCGCCGGGCAATGCCGCCGCCCGCGCCGGCCAGCTGGGCCTGAGCCAGCCGCGCCTGCGCAAGGTGATGCGTTCCGAACTCGACTGGGTGGTGCTCAAGGCCATGCGCCGCGACCGCGCCGAGCGCTACAGTTCGGCCGCCGAGCTGGCCCACGAACTCCAGCGCTTCCTCGACGACCAGCCGCTGCAGGCGGTGCCGCACAGCCGTCGTTACGTGCTGGGGAAATACCTGCGCCGGAACCGCCTGGCCGTTGCCGCCGCCGGCGCGGTGTCGCTGGCGGTGCTGGTCGGCCTGGGCCTGTCGCTGTATGGCCTGCAGCAGGCCCGCGAACAGCGGGAACTCGCCGAACAGCGCAGCGCCGAGCTTGAACGCGTGGCGGCGTTCCAGCAGTCGATGCTGGAAGACATCGATATCGAAACCATGGGCCTGGGCATCGCCAACGGCCTGCGGGAGCAGGTAGGCAAGACCGACCCTGGTGCCCTGGGACCGCTGGAGCAGGCGCTGGCCGCCGCCAGTCCGGCCGACCTGGCGCGGAGTTTGGTCGGCCGCGACATCCTGGAAAGCGCGCGCGAAACCATCACCCGTGATTTTTCCGACCAACCCGACCTGGCTGCCCAGCTGCGCCGATCGGTGGCCAGGGTGCAGCTGGCCCTGGGTCTGCACGCCCAGGCCGAATCGCTGTTCGCTGAGGTTGCCGACTATTTCGCCAGGAGCCAAGGTCCCGCGGCGCGCGAAACGCTCGAGGCGCGCAACCTGCAGACCGAGGCGATGTTCTGGGTCCAGGGCAACGCGTCGACGCTCGAAGCGGTCGAACGGACCCTGGCACTTGCGCATTCGCTGCCGCCTGGCGACCCGATCCGGGTCGAGACCGAACGCCAGCGGGCGCGGATCGTGTTCGCTCTGGGAGACCGACCTCGCGGCCTGGAGATGCAGCAGGCGCTGCTGGCGCGCGAACGGAAAACAAGGGTGGGCGACGATCCCCTGCTGCTCGACCTCACCGAGGACCTGGGCCTGAGCATGGGTCGCATGGGCGAAGCCGATGAAGCCCGCGAGATATTCGAAGACCTCTTTATCCGGCGCCGGCAAGCCCTCGGGCCGGAGGATCCGGCCACGCTGACGACCATGGGCCGCCTGGCGGTGATGCGGGCCATCGCCGAAGACGTGGAGGCTGCCGTCACGCTGCAGCGCGAACTCGCCACCATCAGTGAACGAAAGTTCGGCGCCGAACATCCGCGAACCCTGGTCGAACGGGGCAACCTGGCCAACATGCTGCTGTCGCATCGGGACTTCGACGAATCCGAGGCCCTGATGCGCGAGGTCCTGGAGGCGCGGCAGCGCCTGTATGGCGCCGATTCCCCGGGCGCCCTTCGGACCAAGCTGAATCTGGCGGCCCTGCTGGCCAGGCGGTCCCGGTTCGACGAAGCCCTGGTGATGGAGGCGGAGCTTCTGCAGGCGCGCCGGCGCGTGCTCGGCCCGAAACATCCCGACACTGTTTTTGTCGAGGTCAACCACGCGGCAACCCTTCACCGTGCCAACCGCCCCAAGCCGGTGGTGCAGGCCCAGATTGATCGTGCAAGGCCACTTGCGCTGGAGATCCTGGGCGAAAAGCACCCGCAAACCGAGTCGATCGACCGTATCCAGGCCTACAGCGACCTGCGCGCCGGTCGCTGGTCCGAGGCGGTGGTGCAGTTCCGGGCACTGCGGGAAAAGGGGCAGGCCGAACGCAAGCCGGGTGATCCCCCCAATGCGAGGATCGGCTGGGGCCTGGCGACCGCGCTGGAACGAAGCGGCCAGGCGGAAGAAGCAGCCCGCGTCCGGGCCAGTGACGTTGACTGGCTCTATGAGCTTCCGGACGATGGGCTGACCGCCGATGATCGCAACGCAATGGAAATCATCGCCGAAGAGACCGGCCATCTGGGTAAGTAGCGCTCAACTGGATAGTGATAAAGCGTCTGTGCGGGCAGGAAGGTGCTTTTTATACTCGCGGCTCCCTGTCCAACCGAGAAGCCGATGCGCACACCCATCGCATTGATCCCCGCCTACGCACTGGCCCTGATCGCCGCTGCGTCCCCCGCGTATGCCGCGGACCCCACGCCGCAGGAACTGGCCTGGGCACAGATGACCGGCCAGGCCATTGGTGCCGGCACCCAGGGCGCTTCGCCGCCGCCTCCGCCGCCCCCGCCGCCGCCCCCGCCGTCCAGTGGTGGTGGATCGACGACCACCTATCCCAGCGTCGAATACGATTTCTCTCCGAACTACTGAGGCCTGTGCCGGCGCCGCCTAGCGGGGCGCCGGCGTTTCCGGATTGATTTCCGGGTCGGTCACCGCCTGCCGGGCCAGCTTGGCCTCGCGGCGGGCGATGTAGACGTTCGAGCCGAAGATGATCGCGGCACCGGCGACGGTCCAGCGGTCCAGGGTTTCGCCGAACAGCCACCAGCCGAAGGCGCCGACCACGATGATCTGCAGGAAGCTGATCGGCGTCAGCATCGAGGCGTCGCCCAGGCGCAGGGCGCGGGTCCAGAACATGTGCGCGATGCTGCCCAGCGAGCCGGCCAGCACGATCCACAGCCAGGTGATGCCCACCGGCGTTTCCCAGACCATCAGCGCCGGCACCAGCGACATCGGGATCCACAGCATCGTCGTCCAGATGACGATGGCGTCGGGGTGTTCGGTGATGCTGATCGCCGCGCTGGCGCGGTCCACCGCCGCCAGCACCGCCACCAGGCTGGCGGCGGTGAAGGACTGGCCGAAGGGCTGCACGATCAGCATGACCCCCAAAAAGCCGACGATCACCGCCGTCCAGCGGCGCGCGCGCACCACTTCGCCCAGCACCAGCACCGCGGCGATGGTGACGAACAGCGGCGTTGAATACGACAGCGCGATCGCCTGCGCCAGCGGCAGGTTCACGATGGCCCAGAAGCCGGCCAGCATCGACACCATGCCGATGCTGCAGCGGCCGATGTAGAAACCCAGCTTGTCGGTGCGCAGCAGCGCCGGCCCGTGCCGGATCAGGATGGGCAGCAGGATGACGAAGCCGAAGAAGTTGCGGAAGAACGCGATCTCGAACGGATGCAGCTGCTTCGAGGCCAGGCGGATGCAGACCGCCATCAGGCCAAACAGCACCGTCGACAGCGCCATCAGCCCGACGGCGCGGCCCACCTGCGAAGCCGGGGCGGCGGCGGCGTTCAAGCCGGGTCGAAGCGGGCGCCGATGATGCGCGGTTCCGGCTCCAGGCTGACACCGAAACGTTCGTGCACCGACGCGGCGATGCGGCGGGCCAGGTCCAGCAGCTGCTGGCCGCTGGCATTGCCGTGGTTCACCAGCACCAGGGCGTGCTGCTGCGCGACGCCGGCATCACCTTCGCGCTTGCCCTTCCAGCCGCAGGTTTCGATCATCCAGGCGGCCGACAGCTTGTGGCCGCCGTCGGGGCCGGCAAACACCGGCAGGGCAGGGTTTTCGGCTTTCAGGGTGGCGGCCGTTGCCGCGTCCACCACCGGGTTCTTGAAGAAGCTGCCGGCATTGCCCAGCAGCGCCGGGTTGGGCAGCTTGCGGGTGCGGATGCGGCTGATGGCTTCGGCCACGTGCACGGCGCGCGGGGTGTCGACGCCCATGGCCGCCAGTTCCTCGCGCACGCCGGCGTAGTCGAGCCGCAGTTCGCGCTGGCGCGGCAGGCGCAGCTCCAGCGCGGTCACCACCCAGCGGTCGGCTTCGCGTTTGAACAGGCTGTCGCGGTAGCCAAAGCTGCAGTCGGCGGCCGGCAGTCGCTTGACCTGGCCGGTGTCGCGCTGGAAAGCCTCGACGGCTTCGACGAATTCGCCGACCTCGACGCCGTAGGCGCCGATGTTCTGGATCGGTGCGGCGCCGACGGTGCCCGGGATCAGGGCCATGTTCTCAAGGCCGCACAGGCCGCGCGCCAGGGTCCAGGCGACCAGGTCGTTCCAGTTCATGCCGGCTTCGGCGCGCACCACGGCGCTGTCGCCGTCGTCGCGCACGATCGACACGCCGGCCATGGTCAGGCAGATGGCCACGCCGGGAAAGTCGCCGACGAACAGCAGGTTGCTGCCTTCGCCCAGCACCAGCACCGGGCCTTCGCGCAGCATGGCGAACTCGAACAGTTCGGCCAGGGCGTCGGCGCGGGAGACGTCGGCCATCATCGCCGCGCGGGCGGCGACCCGGAAGGTATTGCGGCCGGCCAGGGAAACATTGTCGGCCAGCTGGTAACCCGTCACGCAACGCCCTCGCGGCGGCGCCGGATCGACTGCACGCACTCGGCGATGAGTTCCGGGCCGCGATAAACCAGGCCCGTGTAGAACTGCACCATCAGCGCGCCGGCGGTGATCTTGCCGGCGGCGTCGGCGCCGCTGAGGATGCCGCCCACGCCGATGATCGGGATCGATTCGTCCAGGCGCCCGCGCAGGCGGCGCAGCACCGCGGTGGACTTGCCGTAGAGCGGCGCGCCCGACAGGCCGCCGGCTTCGTGGGCCAGCTTGTGGCCTTCCACGGGCAGTCGGTCGAGCGTGGTGTTGGTGGCGATGACGCCGTCCACCTTCATGTCGCTCAGGACGCGTGCGCAGGCATCGACGTCGTCGTCGGACAGGTCGGGCGCCACCTTCACCAGCATCGGCACGCGTTTGCCGTGCTGGGCGCCGAATTTTTCCTGGGCTTCGCGCAGTTCCCCGACCAGGCGGCGCAACTGCTGTTCTTCCTGCAGTTCGCGCAGGCCGGCGGTATTGGGCGAGGAGATGTTGATGGTGATGTAGTCGGCCAGCGGGTACACCCGTTCCAGGCAGTACAGGTAGTCGTCCGCCGCGTCCTCGTTGTGGGTGTCCTTGTTCTTGCCGATGTTGATGCCCAGCAGGCCGTGCTTGCGGCGCGCCCGCGAGACGTTCTTCACCAGCGCGTCCACGCCCAGGTTGTTGAAACCCAGGCGGTTGATGACGGCATTGTGCTCGGGCAGGCGGAACATGCGCGGCCGCGGGTTGCCTTCCTGCGGGCGCGGCGTGGTGGTGCCGACCTCGACGAAGCCAAAGCCCAGGGCCAGCAGGGCATCGACGTGGGCGCCGTCCTTGTCCAGGCCGGCGGCGCAGCCGACCGGGTTCGGGAAGACCAGGCCGAAGGCCCTGGTCGGCAGCGGCTTGGGCCGGCCGGCCAGCAGCGGGCTCATGCCCGTGCGGTAGGCGGCTTCGATGGCGCGCAGGCCCACGTCGTGGGCCCGTTCCGCATCAAGGTGGAACAGGAAAGGTCGTGCCAGCGAATACATGGTGCCAGTCCGTCAGAGCTGGCCGCTGAGGCCCAGGAGGCCGAACAGCACCGCCAATCCACCAAAGAAGAAGATGAAGGCCAGGATGGTCAGCACCGACACGGCGATGACCAGCCAGCCCAGCACCAGGCCGGCGATGGCCAGCCCGTCGCCGTCCATCTGGCCATTGCTGCGCTGGATCTCGGCACGGGCCATGTGGCCCGTGACGATGGCAACAAGGCTCCCCACCAGGGGCAGGAAGGTCCAGCCCAGCAGTCCGCTGACGAGGCTGATGATCGCGAGGGCGCTGGTCTGGCGGGGAACCATGTTCATGGGATAAACCTCAGAGGTCGAACTTGATGCCCTGTGCCAGCGGCAGCGCGTCGGAGTAGTTGATGGTGTTGGTCTGGCGGCGCATGTAGACCTTCCACGCGTCGGAGCCCGATTCACGGCCACCGCCGGTTTCCTTCTCGCCGCCGAAGGCGCCGCCGATCTCGGCGCCGGAGGTGCCGATGTTGACGTTGGCGATGCCACAGTCCGAACCCCAGGCCGCCAGGAACTTCTCGGCCGCCTTCAGGTTCTGGGTGAAGATCGCCGACGACAGGCCCTGCGGCACGTCGTTCTGCATGGCGATGGCTTCGTCCAGGTCGGAGTAGGGCATGACGTAGAGGATCGGGGCGAAGGTTTCGTGCTGGACGATCTCGTGGCTGTTCTTCAGGCCGGTGATGATGGTCGGCAGCACGAAGTTGCCCGGGCGGTCGAGCGCGGCACCGCCGGTTTCAACCTTGCCGCCGGCGGCCTGGGCCTTCTTGACCGCGTCCAGGTAGGCCTGCACGCCGTCCTTGCTGTTGAGCGGGCCCATCAGGTTGGCCGGGTCGGTCGGGTCGCCGATCTTCTTCTCGACCTGCTTGTAGCCGGCAACCAGCTTGGCCAGCACGTCGTCGAAGATCGATTCGTGGATGAAGGCGCGGCGGGTCGAGGTGCAGCGCTGGCCGGCGGTGCCGACGGCGCCGAAGACGATGGCCGGGATCGCCAGCTTCAGGTCGGCGGTGGCGTCGACGATCATGGCGTTGTTGCCGCCCAGCTCGAGCAGGCTGCGGCCCATGCGGCGGGCGACGCGCTCGCCGACGTGGCGGCCGACCTTGGTCGAACCGGTGAAGCTGACCAGGGCGACGCGCTTGTCGTCGACGAAGGCCTGGGCCAGGTCGGTGCCGCCGTCGTTGAACAGGAAGAAGATGTCGGGGAAGCCGCCCTTGCGCAGCGCTTCGTTGCAGATCTTCATCGAGGCGATCGCCGACAGC
>NZ_CAXBJS010000027.1:0-23141 GCF_963976025.1 uncultured Arenimonas sp. | reverse complement strand
TGGTGGACGACCTGGTCACCCACGGCACCACCGAGCCCTACCGCATGTTCACCAGCCGCGCCGAATACCGCTTGCAGCTGCGCGAAGACAACGCCGACGCGCGCCTGACCCCCATCGGCCGCGAACTGGGCCTGGTGGATGAGGCGCGTTTTACCGCCTACGCCCGCAAGGCCGAGGCCGTGGCCGCCGAAGCCGCGCGCCTGAAGGCCATCTGGGCCACCCCCGGCGGCGCCCTGGCGCGCGAGCTCGAGGCCGGCACCGGCGTCGTGCTCAGCCGCGAATGCACCGCGCTGGACCTGATGAAGCGGCCCGAGCTGGGTTACGCCGCGCTGGTCGGGCTGCCCCTGCTCGGCCCCGGCGTCGACGACCCGGCGGTGGCCGAACAGGTCGAGATCGGCGTGAAGTACGCCGGCTACCTGGACCGCCAGGACGAAGAAATCCAGCGCCAGCGCCGCCACGAAGACACCGCCATCCCGAGCGACTTCGACTACGCCGGCCTGCCCGGCCTGTCGGCGGAGCTGCAGGGCAAACTGGCCAGCGTGCGTCCGGAAACCATCGGCCAGGCCCAGCGCATCCCCGGCATGACCCCGGCAGCGATCTCGCTGCTGCTGGTGCAGCTGGCCCGGCGCAAGGGCCGTCGCGTCGCCTGAGGCGGCGCGTCCCGGCCATGCCCGTACGTTCGCATCCGCTGCACCGCCGCTGGCTGGCGCGCCGCCGTCGCCTGCGCCGCTGGCTGCGGCCGCTGCCGCGCCGGGCCAATGTTGCGCGCTACCCGGTGATCAAGTGGTTCGCGCAAGCGGCGCGCAAACGCCCCTACCTGTGGTCGTTCAAGCGCCAGCACGTGATGGTGTCGCTGTACTCGGGCGCGGTGGTGGCGCTGATGCCGGTGTACGGCCTGCAGCTGGCGATCGGCCTGGCGCTGGCGATCTGGCTGCGCGGCAACCTCACCGTGATGGCGGCCCTGCAGATGGTCACCAACCCGCTGACGATGGGTCCCATCTACTACGCCACCCACCGCCTGGGCGCCTGGCTGATCGGCCTTACCGGTTACGGCGAAGGCGCCAGCGTGGTCGGCACCCATATCAATGCGCTGGTGGTGGGCGGCATCGTTGGCGGCCTGGCATTCGCGCTGCTGCTGGACCTGGGCTGGCGCCTGCTGGCCTGGGAGTCGCGGCGTTTCCGCACCCAACTGGCCGCGCTGCACGAGCACTTCGGCTACCGCCACGGTGACGCGGATGCGCCCGAGGGCTAGATTGGCGGCATGAAAATGCCCGCCGTCGCTTTGTTGTTGTTCGCCCTGCCGCTGCAGGCCGCCACCGTTTCCGACTGGCCGCTGCCGGCGCCCGGGGGTTCCGCGCAGCCCAATCTTTCCCTGGCGCCCGATGGCGACCTGGTGCTGAGCTGGATCGAACGCCGCGACGGCGGCGGCCACCGCCTGGCCTACGGCCGCTTCAACAAGGAAGGCGACTGGCAGCGCACGCGTGTTGCAGCCGAAGGTGCGGACTGGTTCGTGAACTGGGCCGACTTTCCCGCGCTGCAGGTCCTGGACGACGGCAGTCTTTGGGCGCACGTGCTGGTGAAGAACGGCGACGCGCCCTACGCCTACGACGTCCGCCTACAGGCCTCGCTGGACGGCGGCAAGACCTGGAAACAGATGCCGGCCGTGCACGACGACGGCACGCCCACCGAACACGGCTTCGCCACGCTCTGGCCCCAGCCCGGCGGCGGGCTCGGCATCGCCTGGCTCGACGGCCGCCACACCGGCGGCGGTGGCCACGGCGACCATGCCGGCGCCGGTGGCGCCATGACCCTGCGCGCCGCCGTTTTCGACGGCAAGGGCAAACAGGCCGAAAGCCAACTCGATGCCAGCACCTGCGACTGCTGCCAGACCGACAGCGCCCGGGTCGGCGACACCGTGCTGCTGGCCTACCGCGACCGCGCCGAAGGCGAGATCCGCGACATCGCGGTGGCGCGCTTCGAAGACGGCCGCTGGCAGGCGCCGGCGATCGTGCACGCGGACCGCTGGATGATGCCGGCCTGCCCGGTGAACGGCCCGGCCATCGATGCCCGCGGCGACCAGGCCTGGGTGGCCTGGTACACCGCGGCGGGTGGCACGCCGTCGCTGCGGCTGGCGCGCTCGGGCGACGGCGGCCGCCACTTCGACCCGCCGCTGACACTGCTCGAAGGCGAGACGGTGCAGGGCCGGGTGGACGTGGCCGCCGACGACCAGGGCGTCTGGACGGCCTGGATCGAAGAAGCCGGTGGCCGCCAGTCCCTGTGGCTGGCCCGCCACGACCACGCCCTGGCCAGCGAGGCGATGCGCGTGAAGGTGGCCGACCTGGCCGGCCGGGGCCGCGGCACCGGCTTTCCGCGCCTGAAGCTGCGCGACGGCCAGGCCTGGCTGGCCTGGACCGAAATCGTCGATGGCAGCCCGCGCCTGCGCGGGGCCCGGGTCGCGCCCTGACCCTACCCGGTGGTATGGAGGGGGCCTTTGCATTAATGTGGCGGGCAGCGGCTCAAGGGAGGGCGCAGGCACCGGTTTCGCCGGCACCTGCGAAGGAGACCCTGGGCACGTGGCCATCAACAAGTCCAAGTTTTCCCAAGGAGTCTCACATGCCCCGTTCCCACAAACTCGCTGGTGCGCTCGCACTCGCGCTTGGTTGCACCGGCGCCGCACAGGCCCAGGAGTTCACCGGTTTCTACGTCTTCGGCGACAGCCTCAGCGACTCGGGCAACATCGCCCAGGCGCAGGGCCTGCCCGCGGGCAACAGCTTCACCACCAACCCGGATCCGGTCGCGGCCGAGATCATCGCGGCGTACTTCGGCCAGTCCGGCCTGAACTCGCTGTCGGGCGGTCCGAACTTCGCCTGGGGCGGCGCCTGCGTCAACGCGGCCGGCCCCTGCCTCAACCCGGTGCCGAACATTTCGACCCAGGTCAGCCAGTACCTGTCGCTGACCGGCGGCGTGGCCGACCCGAACGCGCTGTACAGCATCTGGGGCGGTGCCAACGACATCTTCGCCACGCTCACGCTTGACCCGGCCAACGCCCAGGCCAACACGGTCGCCGCCGCCACGGCCTACGTGCAGCAGATCGGCCGCCTGCAGGCCGCCGGCGCCAACTACGTCATCGTCTACAACCTGCCCAACCTCGGCGCCACGCCGCAGTTCGGCGGCACGCCCAACGCCAGCTCGGTGTCGCAGATCACGGTGGTCTACAACACCGCGCTCAACGCCGGCCTGGGCCAGCTTGGCGACGGCATCATCCCGATCAACACCTTCGGCCTGATCAGCGAGATCGTGGCCGATCCGGGCCGTTTTGGCTTCCAGAACGTCACCGGCACCGCCTGCAACCCGCCCAGCTCGATCGCCTGCGGCCCGAACGGCTCCGGCCTGCCGGCCGGCTACGCGCCGGGCACCAACGAAACCTGGCTGTTCGCCGACGGCGTGCACCCGACCGGCGCCGCCCACGCGATGCTGGCCAACGTGGTGCTTTCCACCATCGCCGCCCCGGTGCAGTTCTCCATGGCCGGCGAAGCCGGCGTGCAGGTGAACGAAAACCACGTGCGCGCGATCAACGACGAAATGCTGTCGGACTTCCAGCTCGACCGCGAAACCGGCTCGGTGCGCAGCTACGCCACCGTGCAGTACGGCCAGCAGGACTTCGACGCCAGCGCCGCGGTGCCGGGCGCCGAAGCCGACGTGCTCAGCCTGTCGGTCGGTGCCAACCACCGCATCACCGACAACGCCTACTGGGGCTTCGGCATCACCCTGGGCAACCACGACAACGACACCGGCATGGGCAACATCGAAGGCCGCGCGGTCATCGGCTCCCTGCACGGCACGCTGACCTTCGGCGGCGGCGGTTACCTGCACGGCGCGGTCAGCGGCGGCAGCACCTCGATCGACGTCAGCCGCGGCATCGTGCTGGGCCCGTCGGTGCGCGAAGAAGAAGGCTCCACCAACGCCTCGCTGTTCGGCGCCGAAATCGGCCTGGGCTGGCTGTTCGAGATGGGCAGCATGCAGCACGGCCCGTTCGTGGGCGCTTCGTGGGTGCAGCAGGAAATCGACGGCTTTGCCGAAGACAGCGGCAGCGCCACCTCGATGAACTACGGCTCCTTCGACCGCGACTCCATGGTCACCCGCATCGGCTACCAGCTGATGGGCAACGCCGGCACCATCCGTCCCTTCCTGCGCGTCGCGCACAACCAGGAAGGCGAGGACGACCAGATCTTCGTCAACGCCGGTTCGAACTCGATGAACGGCCGCTTCACCATGCCGGGCTTCACCCCGTCGAACGACTGGATCAGCGCCGACCTCGGCCTGAACTGGCAGGTCAGCGACAACATGACCGCGTTCTTCGCCTACAGCGGCCGTTTCAACGACGACCAGCAGGAACGCAACAGCGGCAGCCTGGGCCTGCGCATCAACTTCTGATCGCCTGGTTTCCTGGTTGCATGAAGAAGGCCGCCTCCGGGCGGCCTTTTTCTTTGGGCGGACCCCGGCCACGGGCTATGCTCGAGTGATGAAGAAGATCGTGGCCACGCTGCTGATGGGAATGGTGCTGTTGCCGGCAGTGAGCCTGGCCGACAGCTGGTTTCCGGCGCAGACGGAAACGATCCTGTCGGCCAACGGAAAGTTCCGGGTGACCGTCGTTCCCCGCCCATTGGAGGGGACCCTGGCCTACTTCAGCGACAAAGTGGACGGCATCGAACCCGCCGGTCAGGACCCTGGCGACGCGCAAAGGTCCCCGGTCGCGCGGGTCGAGCGGCTTGCGGATTCAGGCGAGTGGGAATTCGTCTGGCAGATGCCCCTGGTCAACAACGTGGCGCCGGTTGTCGTCCTGCTGGCGGACGACGGCTCGCGGCTGGTGACCTTCGACAACTGGCATTCGAAGGGCTATGGCGACGATGCTGTCGTTATCTATGACCGGCAGGGTGAGGTGGTTCGGAAGTTCTCGCTCGAGCAGATGCTTCCTGCCGACTATGTCCGGCATTTGCCGCGATCCGTGTCTTCCCTGCAATGGCGCGGCACTCCGGCACTGGTCGATGGCGACCGGATGGTCGAGATCCCCGTTGCGCAGCCCCGGCCGGATCGCGAGGAGTGGCCCGAGCTGCCGCTGCGCGTCCGGCTTTCGGACGGCCAGGTCATGGTTCCCGCTTCGAGGGAGTGGTTGGGCGCCCTGGCGCGCGCGGGCCACCTTGAAGCGGCACGCCGGGACGCCTGGGACGCATTGCGCGAACTGCGCGTCACGCCGCTGTTGCCGCCTGGCTCAGCCGATACGCGGGAATGGCGCACCTACCTGTTCGAACTGCGCGATCGGATCGAGGCGGACAACGAACGAATGGGCGGCATGCTGCTGGCGGCGCCCGGCGAAGAGCGCCATCACGACGCCGGGGAGATCTCGGACTGGATCGCGTTCCACGGGGACGAGTTCGCGTCTCAGGCCGACAGTTTCATCTTCGCCTCGCCAACCTCCGACCGACTTGCAGCGATTCTCGTGGACGCCCTGCAGGCACGGGAGCCTGGCTCCATGGCGAGTGCACACATCGTGTTCGTCGGCACCCCTGCCGAGGGCGAACGGGTGGCCCAGGCCGCGCGGCGCGCAGGCGCCAGGATCACTCTCGTTGACCCGTCGATACCGGTGCCTCCCGGCCACCCCCTGCCTGTAGATCCCGACCCACGCTGGATGGCACCGCTGCCCTGGCCGTGGGGTCCGCCCAAACCACCTGCCGAATGATCAGCAACACCCTGACCGCCAGGCGCATCGAATGAAAACCATCCTTCCATGGCTTCGCAGCCTCGTCTCCTTCCCGCTCGGGCTGCTGGCCATCCAGCTCTTCCATCTTGCCGGCCGCCATGTCTTCCCGCTGGCCTACGGCGATCTCGACAGCGAACCCGTGAGGCTGCTCGCGCTGACACTGGTCACCGGTGCAGGCATCGTCGGCAGTTTCGTCGTGGGCGCCGTGGCAAGGCACCGCATCTGGCTGCACATGGCGATCTTCCTCGCGCTGATGCTTGCCATAGACATCGCAGCAATCGTGGGCGCCCTCGCAACGCAACCGATCTGGTTCAAGGCGCTTGTCATCGCCACCTTGCCACTCCAGGTTTGGGTTGGCGCGCGACTGGCCATGCTTACCTATCGGAAGAGCAGCGAAGCCGCAGCCCGCTGAGGCGGCGCGAGCCGAAGGGCGACGGGTCCGGTCACGGGCCGGAGGGTGATGCCGAAGCCGCTGCCGCTGCCGCCCGTATTGCATCGGCCACGTCTTTCGGCCGCTCGCGGTGAATGTTGTGCCCGGTGGCGAAGTAAAGGTGGCTGCCGCTCGAAAAGGTGGCGAAGAGTGCGCCGTGCAGGCGTTTCCAGATGGCTTTGCCCTCGGCGGTTTCCTCCAGCACGAAGGGGTCCTGCGCGACCTGCGTCGACGTCAGCAGCATCACCGGGATATCCGGCATGGCGGCGGCGACGGTGGCTTCCGGTGCGTCCAGCTGTTGCACCAAGAGGCGATAGTCCGCGCCCAGGGCGGGCGGCAGCATGTCGAGCAGCATCTTGTCGTCGGCAAGCACGCGCCCGCGATCGGCGGCCATGAACGCGTGGCGTTGCCCCAGGGTCGTCGGGTCGACGAGCACCAGTGCCGCCACGCGCCCGGGATGTCGACGCGCGAATTCGGTGGCGAGCAGGCCGCCGTAGGAGTGGCCGACCAGCACTATCGGCCGACCAGGTGCCAAGGCATCGGCGACTGCGCCGAGATCCTCCAGGTGGTTCTGGAGAGTCTTGGGTTGTCCGTCCGTCCCGGACTTGCCAAGGCCGGCACGGGCGTATGCCAGGCAATGGCAGGACGCCCCGAGCTCGGCAATGACGGCGTCCCACACGTCAGCCCCTTGCCCGAAACCGGACTCGAAAACGACGTCCAGCGGTCCTTGCCCGCTCAGCTTCGTCTGCAGCGCGTAGCCGGGGCGCTGCAACTCGGGCCCTTCGGCGTAAGCCGCCGGGGACACGAATACGGCGATCGCGAGCAACATGGCCCGGGTCATCGATGAGACGCGCATGGTGTTCTCCTGGGAAAATCGGTGCGGATGCTCACGCGTCTTCCGCGTCCAGCAGTGACTGCAGGTCCGGTGGCACCGGCATGGGTTTGAACGGGCTGACGTTGGCGCCGCCGGTGTTGCCGGCCGGAACCCATACCCGCGAGAACGCGGCGGCCGCGACGATGCGCGCCAGTTGACCCAGCAGCTCCGGCAGGTCGCGGCGCTGCCAGCCCAGCTGGAGCATGCCCAGATGGCTCTTCACGTGCAGCCAGGTGCGGCGCTGCCCAAGGATGTGGGCGCGTTCGAGGTGGTGGAAGGCGCGGTCATGGGCACCGGCAAGCCGTGCCGCACGGGCCAGGGCCCATTCGTCTGCGAACGCCTGCTCAAGCCGGGACAGGTTGGGTGTGCTGTTCATGGCCGGCATTGTGGTGCGCGCCGTAACCAGGCGCTTGAACGTTCGGGCTGACGTTCAGCCCCCTGGCGCTGCCGGCTTCCCGCGGTCCAGCATGGTCGGGGAGATGCCGAACATGCGCCGGCAGGTGCGCGTGAAGTGGGCCGAATCGGCGAAACCGGCGTTCTGCGCGGCCTCGGTCCATGACTGGCCAGCCATGGCTGCCACCATGCCGGCGGAAACGCGCGACCAGAGCACGTAAGCACGAAATGAAATGCCGGTCTGGGCGACGAAGAGGTGGCGGAAGCGGCTGGGTGACAGGTGGGCGACGCCCGCCACCTGGCCCAGGGTGATGGGTCCGTCCAGATGACCGCGAATCCAGTCGAGCGCCCGGGTGATGCGCGGATCCACGGCGTCCACCTCGGGCACGTGTCCAGCCAGCAGGCCCACGATGGCTTGGGCGCTTTCCACCAACGTTGCATCGCTCGCCCGGCTGGCCAGTCCGTCCAGCAGCCGCTGCGACGCCTGGTTCACGGCGTCGTCGGGAATCACGGTCAGCGAGGCCTGGCCATAGCGCGCGAGCAGCATCCGGCCAGCCTTCGTTTCAGGTTCCAGCAACAGGATGGCGACGTCCTGCCCGCACCCGTCGAACTGGTGCTCGCGATCGGGCATGACGATGGAGGCGTGGGCCGCCACCCAGGTGGCGCCGTCTTCGCTGCGCAGCTTCACCGGCTGCCGCGGGGCGAGCGTCACCTGGATGGCGTGGTGGGCATGCGGCTGCACGAGCCCGGTGTCGCGGCTGACCCACAGGCTGCCGCCCCGCCACATCAGCACGCGGCCACCGCCGACCTTGCTGCGGCTGCCCCGCGGCGCTGGCGCAGCGGATTTCGGCATGACGGCCTCGTATCGGGCGGTGGCGCCGATCATAGCCCTGGTCGGCGCGGTCTTTACCCGCCCGTGCTTACGCCTTGTCGCAGGCGCAGGCCTTGCCCTGCTGGCAGCCGCACTGGCAGCCGGCGTCCGCCGGGGCGGCCGCGCCCTGGCATCCGCAGGTGCAGCCGGCACCGACGCAGGGGGTGCACGCGCAGGCGGTCTGGTTTTCGGTGATCATGGCTTGTTCTCCTTGGGTCGCGGGCCGGAATTGGCCCACGGAGCGAATCCTGGGGGCTCCGGGGCTTCAGCACTTGAATGTTTGGGCTGACATGGAGATCGCCGTGGAATACGTGATCGGTTTAGTGCTTGCCGTCGTGGTCTTCGTGGGCGCACAGGTCGCCGGGCTTACCCGTGACCGGGCCTTCTACGCGATCGCCCTGATCGTCATCGCGACGTACTACGTCTTGTTCGCCGCATTGACGGGCTCGGTCCTGATCGTCACGCAGGAGTCCCTGGCCGCGTTGCTGTTCATCGCCGCGGCGATCGTGGGGTTCAAACGATTCCCGTGGCTGGTGGTGATAGGGATTGGCGGGCACGGCGTGTTCGATGCGGTCCACCATCACTTCATCGAAAACCCGGGCGTACCGTCCTGGTGGCCAGGCTTCTGCGGCACCTTCGACGTGGTTTATGCCGCCTGCCTGGGCGGTCTGCTGGTGGCGGAGCGTCGCCGGTCAGCCAGGCCGCACGCGTAGGTCCCGCGGCAAAGGCTCCCGCGCCCCGCGCCCCGCGCTCAGCGCTCGGTGCGCCAGTTGAGCGAGGCGGCGGACTCGGTGCCCGATTCGATGGTGATATCGAAGCCGCGGGTCAGCAGGTATTTGAGGGTGACGACCTGGCCGTTTCCGACCAGCGAGATGCCGTAGCCGAGGAACAGGCGCGGCGAGAGATATTTGCCGACGGTGAAGGTAGCGCCGCCCAGGGCGCGGCTGTCTTCGACGCCGGCGGCGTCCAGGCCCAGGCCGTCGCCGATCCGCTGGGCCAGCAGGTTGCCGCCGACGCCGAGCGCGAGCGCCGACGCTTCAAGTTGGCTTGATTCGTTGGCGCTGGTGGACTGCAGCGGGCGGCCGAAGACCAGCCAGCTCAGCGCTTCGCTGTTGTCCATCGCCGGCGTTGAAACCACGTCGGTGATCGGGCGCTGTGCGGTGCCGCGCACCTGCACGCCGACGGTGACTTCGCCGCGGTCGCGTTCGGCCAGGATGTCCAGCGCCGGGTTGTCGACCGGGCTGCCCGAGTAGGACAGGCGAGCGCGCTTGATTTGCAGTTCCTGCCCATAGGCCTCGTAACGGCCGCTGGCGCGCAGGGTGCCGGTGGCCAGCGCCGCGCGGCCGGGTGCCTGGCGAATGTCCAGGTCGCCGGTCAGCGCGCCGTCGAGCCCGAAGCCCTGCAGTTGCACGTCCTCGCCCAGGGCCACGTGCACCGCCAGGTCGAGCGCGGGACCTTCGTCCTGCACCTGTTCCGCGTCCACCAGCACCACGTCCGGCGAAGGTTCGATGGCGCCGCCGTCCAGCGCTTCGAGGTTCACGCGCGCGCTCGGCACCTCGATGCGCCCACCGACGCGCAGGCGTTCAACGCCCACCGCCACCACCAAGGCCGGGCTGGCCACCAGCTGCAGGTCAGGCGTGTCGGACAGCGTGACGTTCTCGCCGGTCAGCGCCAGCTGCAGGGGCTGTTCGCGCGCGAGGTCGAGCGAGCCATTGACCTGCAGTACGCCATCGCCGGATCTCACGCGTCCGCTGAGTTCGGCGTTGCCGTCGGCCATCGTGCGCAGGTCCACCTGGCCGCCTTCCAGCGCCAGGCCGAGCGCGGGCAGCTCCGTGGCCAGTTCGCGCAGGGCCAGGGTGCCTTCCATGCGCGGTTCGGCGCGCGTGCCGGAAAAGCGCAGTTCGCCTTCCAGCCGGCCGCTGGGCTGGACGATGTCCGGGGACAGCAGTTCCAGCCAGGTCAGGTCGCGCATGCGCAGCGCCAGCTGGCCCGACACGGCGCCGTCGTCGCCGGCACCGGCGCGCAGTTCGGCAAGCAGCATGCCCTCCTGGTTCAAGCGGGCGCCGGCGCGCAGGTCCAACGTGTCGTCCTGCAGCGTCGCGTTGGCCTCGAGGTCGCGGTAGGCAAGCAGGTCGCGGCGGCCGTCGCTGCTTTCCGTGGCGACCGAGCCCGCGGCGCTGGCCAGGCTCAGCTCGCCGTTCCAGCCACGTGCGCCTTCGCGGAATTCCGCGTCCAGGCTCAGTTCGCCGTCCAGGCGCAGGGGCACGCCGGTATCGGGCAGCCAGGGCTGGGCCAGGGCCAGCGGGATGGCTTCGCCTTCGGCGCGCCACAGGCCGCGGTCGGCCTGCAGGCACAGGAAACCCTCGCCGTCGCCGGTGACGCAGGCCGGTTCAAGTTGGAAGCTGTCGGCACTCCAGGACCAGCTGGCCGGTTCGCGCAGGGCCAGGGCGGGTGCGCGTGGGGCGTCGAGCGAGAAGCTGCGCAGTTCGCCGCGCCGGCTGTCGCCCTCGACGCGGGCCGTGCTTTCCATTGCCAGCTGCAGGTCGTTGCTTCGCGCTTCCAGGCGCAGGTCCATATCGGCCTGGTTGCCGTCGGCGCGCAGGGTCAGCGACTGCACGCCGCGCTCGCCGTAGGCGAAGCCGGTGCCGTCCAGCACGAGGCTGCCGCGTTCGCCCGACGCCGGAAGTTCACCGCGCAGGCTGCCGGCCTCGAGCTGCAGCTCGCCCCAGCGCAGTTTGCTGGCTTCAAGATCGGCCACCAGGCCCGGCGCGCTGCGCGGGCCCTGGACGCGCAGGGTTCCTTCGAGCTGGCCGGCGGCGCCTTGAGCCAGGTCGGCCAGCCGCAGCGGCTGCAGGGACAGGTCCAGCGCCAGCGTGGCGCCGATGCGGCCTTCGGCGCTGATGCGGCTTTCGCCGAGCCGCGCGCGGGCGGAAAGCTGGCCGGACTCGCCCTGCCAGGCCAGCGTGGCCTGGCCGGCGATGGCGCGGCCGTGCAGGGTGCCGCGCAGGTCCTTCAGTGCCACGTCGCCGACCCAGCCGGCATCGGTCTGGCGCAGGTCGGCACGCAGGCCGCCGCTGATCGCGCCGGGGTAGTCGGGCAGCAGGTAGCCCGGGTCCAGGTCGTCCAGGCGGGCGTCGAGCTGGATGGCCAGTTCCGGTTCCCATTCAACGCGGCCCTGGCCGGCAAGCTGGCCGCCGGGGGTGCGCATCGCCACTTCTTCGAGCTGCACGCCGGTGGTGTCGCCCTGGCCGGTGGCGCGCAGGGTCGCCTGCTCGCCTTCGCGCACCAGGGTGGCGTCCAGCGTCGCGCGCCAGTCGTCGGGCAGGCCCTGCACCGACAGCGTGCCGGCGGTCTGCACCGCTGCGCCGCCGTCGGCCGGGGCCCACTGCAGGTCCCGGGCGTTTGCGGTCAGGGCGATGGGCTGTTCGGCCAGGGGATCCCAGGCGCCTTGCACGGTGAGTTCGCCAGCGGGCGTCAGCAGCCGGCCTTGCTCGAGCGCCAGGCCGGCGCCGGCGAAACGCGCCTGCAGGTCTTCGAGCGCCAGTTCAGTGTCGCCCTGGGTCACTGCGACGCGGCCGCGGCCGGTGCTGCCTTCGCCCACCAGCGCGAGCACGGCGTCGAGCGGCGCGCTGTCGCTGCCGGCACCAAACCAGTGCGGCGCGATCTGGCTGCCCTGCACATCCAGCGTCCAGGCCTGCCGTGAGCGACCGTCTTCGATGGCGGCTTCCAGGCTCCAGGGGCCGCCGGCCATGCCGCTGGCTTCGGCGCGCATGCTGTCGACGTTGCCGCGCATCGAAAGCTGCACCTGCGCATCCTCTGCGCCCTCGGGCGCGACCAGACGCAGCCGGCCGTCGAGTCCGGTGCGGAAACCATCGGCGGGCAGGTAGTGGCCCTTGAGCAGGGCATCGCCCCAGTCGCCATCGCCGCTGAGCCTGGTGAAGCGCAGGCCGTCCTGCAGGAAGGCCAGGTCCTCGGCGGCCAGGTTGGCCAGCGCGAACACCGGTTCGTCGCCGCGCGTGATCCGCAGGCCGTTCACCGTGGCGGTTTGCGCCGACATTTCGAAGGGCAGGGGCAGGGTGGGCAGCAGCTCGGGCCAGGCGGTCCACGGCGTCGGCGCCTCATCGGGCACGGGCGCCAGCCAGACGTGCACGGCGTCTGCCTCCAGCGCATCGAGCCGCAGTGCGCCGGTGAGCAGCGCGCCGGGGCGCGGCGCAAGCAGCAGGCGGTCGGCGGTGACACGCACGCCGTCGCCCTGCCAGCGCACGCCGTGCAGTACCAGGGTGCCGCCCAGCGTGCCTTCGGCCGATTCCCAGGCCAGCGCGTCTTCGCCCAGCTGCGACTGCAGCCAGGACAGCGTGGTGTCGCGACCGCCACCGGTCGCCAGCAGCCAGCCAAGGAAAAGCGCCAGCGCCGCGAGCAGGCCCAGCACACCCAGCCCCAGCAGGCGCGGCCAGCGGCGGGTCCTGGCAGCCTTGGCAGGTGCCGCGTTCACAGGTCCGGCCCGATGGTCAGGTGCAGGCGGATCGCGTTCTGCGCGTCGTCGCCCAGCCCGTGCGCCAGGTCCAGCCGCACCGGCCCGACCGGCGAACGCCAGCGCACGCCGACGCCCACGCCCAGCTGCATTTCAAAGGCGTCCGATTCGAAGTCGTCGAAGGCGTCGCCGGCGTCGACGAACACCGCACCGCCCCATTCGCGGGTGAACATGCGCTCGAATTCGACGCTGGCCACCACCAGGTGCTTGCCGCCGAAGACGTAGCGGCGGCCGTCGACCCCGGTGAAGTACTGGCCGATGTCGCGGTAGCCGTAGCCGCGCACGCTCTGGTCGCCGCCGGCGTAGAAGCGCAGCAGGGGCGGGAACTGCGCGAAGTCGTCGGTGATCGTCGTACCCAGTTCGGCGCGCAGCAGGATGCGGTTGCGCCAGTCCAGCGACCGCACCCAGTGGGCCTTGGCGCGCGCCTGCAGGAAGTCGATGTCCGAACCGATTGCGGTGTGGCCGCCGCGCAGTTCGACCTGCAGCGAATGGCCGCGGCGCGGGTACAGCGGGTCGTCGGCCACGCGCCAGCTGGCGCTCAGCTGCGGATAAACCAGCGTCGAATACGCCACTGCGTTGCCGGTGGTGGGCTCATTGAAGCGTTCGCGGCGAAAGTGCAGGCCGGCGACCAGGTTCCACGCGCCCAGCTGGCCGCTGCGGCTGCCAATCACTTCGAAGACTTCCGAGTCGATGTAGTCGATGGGATCCTGGCGCAGGCTGGCGCTGGCCGTGTACCAGCCCTCGAGCCAGGCGAAGGCCGGGATGCGGTAGGCGACACTGGCCTCGTTGGCGCGCTGGGCGAGCTCCACGTTCGACTGCAGCTTGTGGCCCCGGTCGTTGAGCCAGCGGCGCTCCAGGCCACCGGTGACGCCGGCGCCCTTGTCGGTGGAATAACGCAGGCCGGCGCTGTAGACGCTGCGCTTGGCCGGCGTCAGCCGTACGTCCACCGGCACGGTGGTGCTGCCTTCGACCGGCTCGGCGCGGACATCGATGCCGGCGAAATAATCCAGCGCCGACAGCCGCTGCTGCAGGTCCACCACCTTGCCCTGGTCGTAGGGCGCGCCCGGCTCCCAGTCCACCAGTTTTTCCAGCAGGCCGTCGCGGAAGGGGTGGCCGCTGAAGCTCGCTTCGCCCAGGCGATAACGTTCGCCCGATTCCCAGGTCAGGAAAATGTCGGCCAGGCCTTCGGTGCGGTCGACTTCGACCCGATGAACCGGCAGGCGGGCGTCGAAATAACCACGCTCGCGCAGCAGGGCGTCCACCGTGGCCTTGGAGGCCTCGTACAGGTCGTGGCGCAGCGGCTGGCCCTTGCGCGGCCGCAGCCAGCGCAGTCGGCGGGTGATCGCTTCGTCGGCACCGGCTTCGCCGGTGACCTGGATTTCGCGTTCGTCCACGCGCACCGGCTCGCCGGCCTTGACGGTGACGATTACGGTGACGGCCTCACCGTCCCGGCGCACTTCGGCTTCGGCCTGGGTGTTGTAGTAGCCGAAGGGTTCCAGGCCCAGGGCCACGTCACCGGGCACCTGGCGCAGCAGGTAGTCGAGCTGGCCTTCGCCGAGGTCGGCACGCTGGCGGGCGTCGAGCGCCACCAGGGACAGCGCCGCGCGCACGTTGGCCTGTTCGGCCTCGTTCTCGAGGCCACGTATTTCTACCCCACGCAGCTCCAGCGCCGCCGCCGGCAGGGCCGGCAGCAGCAGGGTCAGGGCCAGCAGGGAAGCCGGCAGCAGTGAAGCGGGCTGGCGGGGGGACGTCACCGCACCAGCATAACCGCAGCCTGCCGCCACGCCGTTGTGTGGGCGTGACGGCGTTCGGCTCTCGCTCAGCCGGCCGACAGCTGCTCGACCGCCGCCACCGCCGCGAAGCGGTCGGCGACGCCGCGCAGCAGCGCCAGGCGGTTGTCGCGCAGCGCCGTGTCGTCGGCCATCACCATGGTGCGGTCGAAGAAGTTGTCCACCGGTGCCTGCAGCGCGGCAAGGCGCTTGAGCGTGCCGACGTAGTCGCGCTTGGCCAGCATCGGGTCGGTGTCGGCCAGGGCCGAGGCCAGGGCCGCATGCAGGGCCTGTTCGGCGGGTTCGGCGAGCTTGGCTTCGTCAACGCGGTCGGGAATGGGCGACTCGACCTTGCGCAGGATGTTGCGGATGCGCTTGTTGGCCGCGGCCAGGGCACCGGACTCACGCAGGCGCGCGAACTCGGCGATGGCCTTGAGCCGGCGGTCGAAGTCCAGCAGCGACGCTGGGTGCACGTCGGCCACGGCTTCGAACTGCAGGCCGGGCACGTTCTGGTCGGCGTAATAAGCGCGCAGGCGGTCGAGGATGAAGTCGAGCAGGTCGCGCTGGTCGAGCGCCAGGCCCGCCGGCAGGTTCTTCGCGGCCGCTTCCACCAGCGCCGGCAGCTCGAGTTCGAGTTCACCTTCGATGATCGTGCGCGCCAGGCCCAGCGCGTTGCGGCGCAGGGCGAACGGGTCCTTGTTGCCGGTGGGCTTGAGCCCGGCGGCGAAACCACCGGCCAGGGTGTCCAGGCGTTCGGCGATGGCCAGCACCCGGCCCAGCGGCGAAGGCGCGATGGCGTCGCCGGCGAAACGCGGCTGGTAGGCCTCGTCGATGGCGGCGGCAACGGCTTCGGATTCACCCGCGGCGGCGGCGTAATAGCGGCCCGCGGTGCCCTGCAGTTCGGGGAATTCGCCGACCAGGCGGCTTTGCAGGTCGGCCTTGGCCAGCGTGGCGGCGCGGTCGGCGTCGGCCGGCGAGGCCCCCACCTTGGCGGCGATCTCGCGCGCCAGCGCGGCAACGCGCGCCGATTTGTCGGCGACGCTGCCCAGCTTCTGCTGGTAGGTGACGCTGGCCAGGCCCTCGGCCATCGAGGACAGGCCCTGCTTGAGGTCTTCGTCGTAGAAGAAGGCGGCGTCGGCGAAACGCGGGCGGATGACCCGCTCGTAGCCCTTGCGCACTTCGTCCGGATCCTTGGACTCGATGTTGGCGATGCCGATGAACTTCTCGCTGAGCTTGCCGTCGGCGTCCATCACCGGGAAGAACTTCTGGTTGGACTCCATCGTCAGCACCAGGGCTTCGGACGGCACGCGCAGGAATTCCTTGTCGAAGCTGCACAGCACGGCCTTGGGCCATTCGACCAGGCAGTTCACTTCCTCGAGCAGCGCCGGCGGCACGCGGGCTTCGCCGCCGGCCTGCTTGGCGGCGGCCTTGATTTCGGCCCGGATGCGCTCGCGGCGCTCGCGCGGGTCGGCGAGCACCTTGGCTTCGCGCATGGCCTGCAGGTATTCGTCGGCTTCGTTGAGCCATACGCCCTTGGCGTGGTGGAAGCGGTGGCCGCGGCTCATGCGGTCGGACTTCAGGCCCAGCACTTCGCCCGGGGCGACGTCGCGGCCGAGCAGGATCACCAGCCAGTGCGCCGGGCGCACGAAGGCATAGTCGCGTTCGCCCCAGCGCATGGGCTTGGGCACCGGCAGCGCCTTGAGGGCTTCGGCCACGATTTCGGCCAGAAGCTCGGAAGTGGCCGCGCCGGGGCGCGAGCTGCGGAAGACGAAGCGCATGCCCTTGGCGTCGGTGACGCGGTCGAGCTTGGTCCAGTCCACGCCGTTCTTCTGGGCAAACCCAAGCAGGGCCTGGGTCGGCTGGCCTTGTTCGTCCAGGCCGATGTTGGTGTACGGACCCGGCACCTCGCTGTGCTGGATCGGCTGCTGGGTAGCCACGGCCGGCAGGTACACGGCCAGGCGGCGCGGGGTGTACAGCGGGCCGGTGGGCAGGTCGCCGCCGGAGGCGTCCTTTACGACGATGCGGCGCGCGGCCAGGCCCTTCAGGACGCCGTCGTGGAAGGCCTGCGCCAGCTCGGGCAGGGCCTTGGGCGGCAGCTCTTCGGTGCCAAGCTCGACCAGCAGCGGCAGGAAATCAGCCATGGGTGGCCTCCTTGCTCTTCAATCCGGGGAATCCCAACTTCTCACGTTGTGCGAAGTAGGCTTCGGCCACGCCGCGCGACAGGGTGCGCACGCGCAGGATGTAGCGCTGGCGCTCGGTGACCGAGATCGCCCGGCGCGCGTCGAGCAGGTTGAAGCTGTGCGAGGCCTTGCAGACCTGCTCGTAGGCCGGCAGTGGCAGGCCCAGTTCGACCAGCTTCAGGGCCTCGCGCTCGCAGGCGTCGAAACGGTGGAAGAGCTCTTCGACGTCGGCGTGTTCGAAGTTGTAGGTGCTCTGCTCGACTTCGTTCTGGTGGTAGACGTCGCGGTAGGTCACGGGGTGGCCGTCCGGGCCGACGGTCCAGACCAGGTCGAAGACGTTGTCGACGTTTTGCAGGTACATGCACAGGCGTTCGAGACCGTAGGTGATCTCGCCCGTCACCGGGCGGCACTCCATGCCGCCGGCCTGCTGGAAATAGGTGAACTGGGTGACTTCCATGCCGTTGAGCCAGACTTCCCAGCCCAGGCCCCAGGCGCCCAGGGTCGGCGATTCCCAGTTGTCCTCGACAAAACGCAGGTCGTGCACCAGCGGGTCGATGCCCAGCGCCTTCAGGGAGCCGATGTAACGCTCGACGATGTCGTCGGGATTGGGCTTCAGGACCACCTGGTACTGGTAATAACGCTGCAGGCGGTTGGGGTTTTCACCGTAGCGGCCGTCGGTGGGGCGGCGGCAGGGCTGCACGTAGGCGGCGTTCCACGGCTCCGGCCCCAGCGCGCGCAGGAAGGTGGCCGGGTGGAAGGTGCCGGCGCCGACCTCGAGGTCGAGCGGCTGCACCAGGACACAACCCTGGTCGCCCCAATACTGGTTGAGGCGCTGGATCATTTCCTGGAAGGTCGGTGCGGTCATCGCGGTTTAGCCCTGTCCAAAGCAGGCTAGTATAGCCGCCGCCTGCGCTACCGCCTTTTCAGCCCCCCTAGATGAAACCCTTCCTCGTCCTTGAAACCGGCGATCCGGTCCCGAGCCTTCGCCGCCACGGCGGTTTTGGCCACTGGATCCGCGTCGCCGCCGGCCTGTCTGGCCGCGAATCGCAGGTGGTGCGGGTTTTCGAGGGCGAAGACCTGCCCGATTCCGGCGCTTTCGCCGGCGTGCTGGTTTCCGGCTCCGGCGCCATGGTCACCGACCGCCAGCCCTGGTCCGAACGCACGGCCGGCTGGCTGCGCGGCGCCGCCGAGGCCGGCCACCCGTTGTTCGGCATCTGCTACGGCCACCAGCTGATCGCCCACGCCCTGGGCGGCAGGGTCGACGACAACCCGCAGGGCCGGGAAATGGGCACGGTGTGCCTGGACCTGGCCAACGGCGCCGGCCAGGACCCGCTGTTCGACGGTTTCCCGGGCCGGGTGCCCGCCCAGGCCACCCACCTGCAGACGGTGGTGCAGCCGCCGCCGGGCGCGCGCGTGCTGGCGGTGTCGGGTCGCGACAACTGCCAGGCCTTCCGCTGGGGCGAAGCGACCTGGGGCGTGCAGTTCCACCCCGAGTTCAGCGTCGGCATGATGAAAGGCTACATCCGCGCCCGCGCCGACGCCCTGCGCAAGGAAGGCACCTGCCCCAAGGAGCTCGCGCAGGCGGTGCGTCCGACCCCGGCGGCACGCCGCGTGCTGCGGCGCTTCATCCACCTGGCGCGCCAGCGCGCCCGCAACGGAGCCTGAAACCCATGAGTCCTTCCACTGTTGGCATGGCCGCCCCTTTTCGCTGGCTGCGCAAGGCGTTTGATGTCGGCCGCCGCAATCCCAAGGCGCTGTTCGGCGCGATCTCGCTGATGATCGTGGTGGTGATCGCCATCACGATGGCGCAGATGTTCCTGCAGGTGCTTGCCCAGGGTTCGATGACCGGCCTGATGGTGGTCATGGCCGTCATGACCGCCGTGAACTGGGTGGTGATGCCGCCGCTGGTGGGTGGCCTGTTCCGGGTGGTGGACGCCACCGACCGCGGCCTGCCCGTGGCCGCCAGCGATGTCTTCAATGCCTATGGCCGCGGCCAGGGCGGCAAGCGCCTGGTGCTGGTTTCGCTGGTGTATTCGCTGGCCTACGTGGGTTTCGCCGCGCTGATGCTGCTGACGCCGCTGGGCCAGTTCTTCCGCGAGTACTTCGCCATCGCCCTGGCCACGCCGGTCGGCGGCGAGCCGGACATGGCGGCGCTGCAGACGCTGTTCTCGAAGACCTCGCCGGCGACCTTCCTGTGGCTGCCGGTGGTGGCGATCGTGATGTTCACCTGGCTGCACGCATCGATGCTGGCCCTGGCCACCGCGGCCCTGCGCGAGGTGGACGTGGCCACGGCGGTGGTCGCCGGCGCCCTGGCGGCGCTGCGCAATTTCCTGCCGCTGCTGGGCTTCATGCTGGTGTTCCTGGTCGCCGGCTTCTTCGTGGTGCTGCTGTTCGCGGTGGTGCTGGGCCTGCTGCTGGGGCTGCTGGCGATGCTCAGCCCGGTGCTGGTGGTGCTGGTGATGTTCCCGCTGATGCTGCTGGCGATGCTGGCCACGTACGCGATGCTGTTCGCCTTCTACTACCACGCCTGGCGCGACATCTTCGGCCTGGCCGACGACACGCAGGCGTCGCCGGGCGAAGGCACGCTCGAGGTCTGATCGCGGCTCAGGGCTGGCCGGCTTTCCAGGCCTCGATGGCCAGCAGGACGTACTGGCTGCCCACCGCCATCACCAGGGCGGCCACCGCCAGGGCCTGGAGCCAGAGCCAGTAGCGGGCCCAGCGCGGCATCGCGGTCGTGGCGCCGGGCGCCAGCACCACATGGGTGCCGGCCAGCAGGTCGTGCAGGGCCCGGCCGTCGCGGCGGATGGCGGCGATGGCATGGCCGACGTGCAGCAACAGCCACGACGGCGCCCCGGCCCCGAAGCGCAGGGCCACCCGCCCGGGGCCGGGCCGCCCGCCGTCGCGCCGGACCACGCGCAGGCCGGCCAGGCGCTTGCCGGGGCTGGCCTGCCAGGGCGAGGCTTCAAAGGCGATGAACCACAGCGCCGCCAGGGCGGCGATCACCAGCGCGGCGATGCCGATCGCTTCCAGCCAGGCGGCCACCATCGCCAGCAGGGCCTTGCGCAGGGCCGGGTCGCTGCTCCAGCCCGGCAGGTCGGCCAGGGCATGGGCGCCGCGGCTTTCCGAAAGGGCCATCAGGTCGTACAAACGCAGCTCGGCCTCGGCCATGTGCTGCCAGGTACGGGCCATCATCTTTTGGCCGGTGCGCCAGAGCAGGGGCACCGATACCGCCACCGGCACCACCAGGTCCAGGCTGTAGGCGGCGTAGCGGCGCAGGAAACCGGCCGGACGCATGGCTCAGGCGGCCTTGGGCTTCCGCGCCAGCATCACGCCCGCAAGGATGCCCAGCTCGTAGAGCAACCACATCGGCACCGCCAGCATGATCTGCGACACCACGTCGGGCGGCGTGATGATGGCGGCCAGCACGAACACGCCGACGATCACGTAGCCGCGTGCCTCGCGCAGCTGCGCCGGCGTCACCACGTTCAGCAGCACCAGCACCATCACGGCCACCGGCATTTCAAAGCTCAGGCCGAAGGCCAGGAAGATCACCAGCAGGAAATCCAGCACGTGGGTGATGTCGGGCGTCCAGACCACGCCGTCGGGCGGGCTGGCGGCGAGGAAGGCGAAAACCGTCGGCAGCACCAGGAAATAAGCGAAAGCGCAGCCCACGTAGAACAGCGCGATCGCCGCCACCAGCAGCGGCCGCGCGAGCCGCTTTTCCTTCTCGTACAGCCCGGGCGCCACGAACGCCCAGGCCTGGTAGATCAGCGCCGGCATCGCCAGCATCACCGCGACGAAAAACGCCACCTTGATCGGGATGAAAAACGGCGAGGCGACCTCGATCGCCACCAGCGCCGTGCCCGGGGGAAGAGCAGCCGACAGCGGGGCCGTGAGCCGGGCATAGATGTCGTTGGCGAAGGGAAGCAGCGCCACGAACACCACCACCACCGCCAGCACGCCTTTGAGCAGGCGCGAGCGCAGCTCCAGCAGGTGGCCCATCAGGCTTTCTTCGCGCGGCGCGGCCGGATCAGTCATCGCGGCGCGGGGGCAGCAGGGAAGGCTGGGTGGGAGCGTCGCCGGCGTCGTTGCCGGTGTCAGCGGTGTCGTCGGCCGGGGCGGCCGCATCGGGCTCGGGCTCGGGTTCGGTGGCCGGTGCGGGTGCCGGTTCGTCGCGGGTCGTGGCTTCGGCCTCGCGCAGGGCGCTGCCGGCTTGGGCGCTGGTTTCGTCGAGTTCGCGGCGGATGTCCTCGACGTCGCCGCGCAGGTCGCGGGCCGGGTCGCCGATGCTGCGCTTGAGGTCCTCGGCGGCCATTTCGCGCTCGAACTCGGATTTCACCGAATACCACTGCGCGCGCGCTTTGCGCACCCACAGGCCGGCGAAACGCGCGGCCTTGGGCAGGCGCTGGGGCCCGAGCACCACCAGGGCCACTACCGCGACAATCAGCAGTTCGCTGAAACCCAGGTCGAACATGGCGGGGCCAAGGCCGGCCGGGGCCGGGCTCAGGCGTCCTTGTTCTGGCTGTCCTGCGAGGCGCCTTCGCGCGGCTTGTCCCCCGCATCCCGGCGTTCACTGCCGAGCTGCGAAGGCGGCGTTTCGTCGCCGTCCTTGAGGCCCTTCTTGAAGCCCTTGATGCCCTCGCCCAGGTCCTTGCCGACGTTCGACAGCTTCTTGGTGCCGAACACCAGCACGACGACCACGAGCACGATCACCCAATGCCAAATGCTGAAACTGCCCATCTGCGTGCGTCCCGCGAATTAGGAATGCCCGGAGTCTAGCGCAGGCGGGCCTGGCCCGCCCTGGCCATCAGTCCTGGGAAACGGTGTTTTCCTCGAGCCTGTCGCGGAAATCCACGACCGGGGTCGGCGGCGCCGGGGTCCGGCCCTCGAAGATCTGCCGGGGGGTGGTGTTCTTGCCGTACACGCGCTGGTTGGCCGTGTGGTCCATGCGCAGCCAGGTACCGTCCAGGGAAACTCCGGCGAACAGGCCGCGGGCGCGCGAGTAGCTGTAGATCTCGGCCTTGAGCTGCTCGTCGGTGCTGGCCTGGGCGCTGCGGCCCACCGGGCCCGCGGCCACCGAGGCGTCGGCGCCCAGGGTGAACTTGCCGTTGACGATGTTGTTGACGCCCCGCTCGGAGCGGAACACCAGGATGATGTCGGCCGACTGCACGCCGGCCTGGAAGCCGACGCTGCCGCCGCCAAGCTTGATGAAGCTGGGGTTGGACCAGGTGCCGTCGGGGCTGCGCACCGAAATCAGGCCCTTGCCGCCGCGGCCGCCGATGATCAGGCCGGCCTTGACCACGTCCGGAACGACGGCGATGGCGTAGGCCTCGTCGAACATCTTTTCCGGGATGGCGGTTTCCGGGATGCGCATGATTTCGCCAAGCACGCGCGCGGCGTTGGCGGCGCGGGTCTCTTCCTTTTCGCCGGCCAGGGCGGGGGCGGCGGGCAGCGCCAGCGCGAATGCGGCGAACAGCAGGGCAAGGATTCGGGTCATGGGGCGGTCTCCGGGTGGGCGCAACGGCCTGAGTATGGGGGCGGGCAATGAACCTTGGGTGAGCCACACCTTCACCCTGCGGATGATAAGTTGCCGGCAGCACACAATCACCGTCCCGCATGAAACCCTACCTAGACGCCCCTGTCCCCGCGCCCGGCCCCGGCCGCACGGCGCTGCTGCTGGTCAACCTCGGCACGCCCGACGCGCCGACGCCGGCGGCCGTGCGCCGCTATCTGTCGCAGTTCCTGCACGACCACCGGGTGGTGGAACTGAGCCGCTGGATCTGGTGCCCGCTGCTGCACTTCGTGATCCTGCCGCTGCGTTCGCCCCGGGTGGCACGCAACTATGCCTCGGTGTGGATGGACGAGGGTTCGCCGCTGCTGGTGTACGGCCAGCGCCTGGCCCGGCAGATGCAGCATTCCCTGCCCGACGTGCAGGTGCGCCTGGCCATGCGCTACGGCAACCCGTCGGTGCCCGAGGTGCTGCGCCAGCTGCAGGCCGAGGGCATGCAGCGCCTGCTGGTGCTGCCGCTGTACCCGCAGTATTCGGCCTCGACCACGGCGGCGGTGATGGACGCGGTGAACGCCGAACTGGCGACCTGGCGGCGCGCGCCCGAGCTGCGTTTCATCGCCGACTACCACGTCGATGCCGGCTGGCTGGACGCGCTCGAAGCACGGGTGCGCGCCCATTGGGACCTGCACGGCCGCGCCGACCGCCTGGTGATGTCCTTCCACGGCCTGCCCAAGCGCTTTGAAACCGCCGGCGACCCCTACCCGCGCCAGTGCGAGGCCGGCGCCCGCGCCCTGGCCACCCGGCTGGAGCTGGCCGACGACCAGTG
>NZ_CAXBJS010000026.1:0-23496 GCF_963976025.1 uncultured Arenimonas sp. | reverse complement strand
CCCGGACGAAAACTTCGACAAGGTCGTCCCCCTGTACCTGGCGGCCCGCGCCGGCCAGGCCTTCCACGGCCCGGACCTGGTGGTCGCCGCGGAAAAAGCCGGCCTGGTCTATGGCCACATGAACATCTTCCACCGCCTGGTCGACAACCACCCCGAGCAGGGGCCGGTGTTTTCGGTGGCCAACCTGGTCAAGCCCGGCTCCTTCGAAATGGCCGGCATCCAGGACCTGCGCACGCCGGGCATCAGCTTCTTCATGGCGCTGCCGGGGCCGCTGCCGGCGCTCGACGCCTGGGACGCGATGCTGCCCACGGCCCAGCGCATGGCCGAACTGCTCGACGGCGTGCTGCTCGACGACGCCCTGGGTCGCCAGCGCATCGCGCACATCCGCGAAGACCTGCGCAACTACGACCGCAAGCAGACCAAGTGGGACCTGCGCACCACGCGCTGAGGCCGGCACCATGACCGACGCGGCCAAGCGCATCGCCGCCCTGCGCCTCGCGCTCGAGGACGCCAACCACCGTTACCACGTGCTCGACGACCCGGCGATCCCGGACGCCGAGTACGACGCGATGCTGCGTGAACTGCAGGCGCTTGAAGAAGCCAACCCGGAACTTCGCACGCCCGACTCCCCGACCCAGCGCGTCGGCGCCGGCGTGCTGCCCGGCTTCGAAACCGTGGTGCACGAAGTGCCCATGCTCTCGCTCAACAACGCCTTCAGCGAAGAGGAAGTGCGCGAGTTCGTGGCGCGCATCACCAGGGAGCTGGGCGAAGCCGATCCCGTTTTTTCCGTCGAACCCAAGCTCGACGGCCTGGCGATCAGCCTGCGCTACGAGAACGGCCACTTCGTGCGCGGCGCCACCCGCGGCGACGGCGCCACCGGCGAAGACGTCACCCAGAACCTGCGCACCATCCGCGCCATTCCGCTGAAGCTGCGCGGTCCCGCGCCGCCCGCCGTGCTGGAAGTGCGCGGCGAGGTTTACATGCCGCGCGCCGGCTTCGAGGCCTACAACGCCCGCATGCGCGAGACCGGCGGCAAGGTGCTGGCCAACCCGCGCAACGGCGCCGCCGGCTCGCTGCGCCAGCTCGACCCGAAGCTGGCGGCCGCGCGACCGCTGTCCTTCTACGCCTACGGCCTGGGCGCCACCGGCGACTGGCCGCTGCCGCCGCGCCATTCGGCACTGCTGCAGGCTTTGAAGGCCTTCGGTTTCCCGGTTTCGCCCGAAGTGTCGGTGGCCTGCGGCGCCGACGGCCTGCTGGCGTATTACGAAGGCATCGGCGCCCTGCGCGACAGCCTGCCGTACGACATCGACGGCGTCGTCTACAAGCTCGACCGCCAGGACCAGCAGAAGGCCATGGGCTTCGTGTCGCGGGCGCCGCGCTGGGCCATCGCGCACAAGTTCCCGGCCCAGGAACAGACCACCACGGTCGAGGCCATCGAGGTCCAGGTCGGCCGCACCGGCGCGCTGACGCCGGTGGCGCGGCTGGCGCCGGTGCAGGTGGCCGGCGTCACCGTCACCAACGCCACCCTGCACAACGCCGACCAGATCGCCCGGCTCGACGCGCGCGTGGGCGACGAAGTCATCGTGCGCCGCGCCGGCGACGTCATCCCGGAAGTGGTGCGCGTGGTCGAAGACCGGCGCCCGGTGGACGGGCAGGGCAGGCCGCTGCACGCGCCCTGGGTGTTCCCCTCCGAATGCCCGGCCTGCGGCTCGCACATCGAAGCCGTTCGCAAGGTCCTGAAACAAACCAAGGCCGGCGTCGAATACGCCGAAGGCGCCACGCTCATCTGCACCGGCGGCCTGGTCTGCCCGGCGCAGCGCAAGCAGGCGCTGGTGCACTTCGCCTCGCGCAAGGCCATGGACATCGACGGCCTGGGCGAACGTTTCATCGAAGCCCTGGTGGATTTTGGCTACGTGCGCACGGTCGCCGACCTGTACACGCTGGGCCTGGACGACTTCCTGGAAATGAAGCGCCGCGCCGACGAATCCGACGGCACCGTCCCTGAAACCGTCAAGGCCGGCAAGGTGGCCACGCGCTGGGCGGAAAACCTGGTCGCGGCGATCGCCGCCAGCAAGACCACCACGCTTGAGCGCCTGCTGTTCGCGCTGGGCATCCGCGACGTCGGCGAGTCCACCGCACGCACGCTGGCGCGCTGGTTCGGCGCGCTCGACCCCATCATGTCCGCCAGCCTGGAAAGCCTGGTCGAGATCCCGGACATCGGCCCGGTGGTCGCCGAACGCATCGTCGGGTTTTTCGCCGAACCCCATAACCTCGAGGTCATCGCCGCCCTCCGCGCGGCGGGCGTCAGCTGGCCCGAAACCGGGCCGCAGCGCGCCGCCGAAGGTCCGCTGGCTGGCCAAACGGTGGTTTTGACCGGTTCGCTGGACGCGATGAGCCGCGACGAGGCCGGCAACCGCCTGCAGGCCCTGGGCGCCAAGGTCGCGTCCAGCGTTTCCAAGAAGACCAGCTTCGTGGTCGCCGGCGAGGCAGCGGGCTCCAAACTCGAAAAAGCCACCGCCCTGGGCGTGGAGGTCTGGGACGAGGCCCGGCTGCTGGCTTACCTGAACGAGCACGAAGCGCAGTGACCCGGATCACGTCCCGGCCGGCGGCCGGGGCGTAAAGTAACGGCCATGAAAAACAGCAAGCCCACCGCCCACGCCCGGGCCCTGCGCCTGCGGGCCGACCTGTATGCCCTGATCCGGCGGTTTTTCGCCGAACGCGAGGTGCTCGAGGTCGAGACCCCGATGCTGTCGATGGCCGGCAACACCGACCCGAACATCGAAAGTTTCCAGCTTGAATTCACCGGCCCGCGTTCGGCCGGCGCCAGCAGCCGCTGGCTGCGCACCTCACCCGAATTCCCGCTCAAGCGCCTGCTGGCCGCCGGCATCGGCGACTGTTACGAGCTGGGCCGGGTTTTCCGCAACGGCGAGGCCGGCGTGCGCCACAACCCGGAATTCACCATGCTCGAGTGGTACCGGGTCGGCTGGGACCACCACCGGCTGATGGACGAAACCGCCGAACTGCTCAAGGCCGCGCTGGCCCTGGCCGGACGCCGGGCGACGGTGCGTGATACCAGCTTCCGCCAGCTGTACCTGGACAAGTTCGGCTTCGACCCGATGTCGGCACCGGAAGAAGAACTGCGCTCGCCGCTGGGTGTCTACGACATCGACCCGGCCGGCCTGACCCGCGACGACTGGCTGGACCTGCTGATGACCCACCTCATCCAGCCGTCCATTCCGGCCAGCCGCATCCTGCTGGTTTACGACTACCCGGTCAGCCAGTGCGCGCTGGCGCGCATCCGCCCGGGCACGCCGCCGGTGGCCGAACGTTTCGAGGCCTACCTGGGGCCGCTGGAGATGGCCAACGGCTACCACGAGCTGACCGATCCGGACGAACAGCGGGCCCGCTTCGAACTTGACCTCGCGCGCCGGCGCGCCCGCAACGCCGCCGAACCGGCCATCGACGAACGCCTGCTCTCCGCACTGCCCAAGCTGCCGGACTGCGCCGGCGTGGCGCTGGGCGTCGATCGCCTGCTGATGGCCCTGCTGGGCACCGAAAAGATCGCCGACGTGCTGGCCTTCCCGTTCGAGCGCGCATGAACGTTTTCTGAGCGCGGCGCGGCGAATGGCCCCGGATTGACCGGGTATTCAGTCCCGCGAACCTAAATTGGGCCACGTCGGCGCCCGGTCCGGCGTGACGGAGACAGCCCATGAACCGACTTATCGTATCCCTGCTGCTGGCGGCCGTGGCGCTGCCTGGCGTGGCCCAGGCGCGCGACCGCTACGACGACTACCGTCATGGCCCGCAGGTGCTGCGCTGCGAATCGATCAAGCAGCGCGACCGCTACTGCCCGGTGGATACCCGCGGCGGCGTGCGCATCGTGCGCCAGGAGTCACACGCCGACTGCGTGCTCGGCCGCACCTGGGGTTATGACCGCGGCGGCGTCTGGGTGACCCGTGGCTGCCGCGCCCGCTTCGAGGTCGGTGGCCGCGCCTACGCGCAGGGCCCCTACGACGGCCGCTACGACCCGCGCTACCGGGGTCGCGATGATCGTCGTTACGGTTACGGCCCGCCGCCGGCGCGCCTGCTGCGCTGCGAATCGCACGACAACCGCGCCAACTTCTGCCGCGTGCCCGGCGGCCTGCGCGAAGCCAACATCGAACGCCGCCTGAGCAAGGCCGGCTGCGACTACGGCTATTCCTGGGGCTTCCGCCGCGACGGCGTCTGGGTGGACCGCGGCTGCCGCGCCGACTTCGTCGTTTTCTGAGGTTTCGCCGGTTTCTTCGAAGGCGCCCGCTTCCTGGCGGGCGCCTTCTTGCTGGCCGGTTTCCGGGTGCCGGCGCTCACGGCCGTGCGCGGCAGGGCCAGGCTGGTGAGCTGCCGGCCCAGCGTGGTCGCCAGCTTCAGCGGCGGCATCGCCAGCGACAGGGCTTCGGCGCTCCAGGTCTTGAGCGTCGAGGGCGCCATGTTCAGGGCGCTGGCCAGGGGTTTGGGCAGCCAGTCGGCGCCGGCCTTGCGCAGCCGGCAGACGCTGTCCGCGTAGCGCCCGGCCGCCCAGGTTTCGGCGACGGCGTGCACGGTGGCGGTGACCAGCGGCTCGAGCGGCGTGTAACGCATCAGCGGCGCGCTGAGCGCATCGGGCAGCCAGCCACGCAGCAGGCTGCGCAGGCTTTCGCGCGTGGCCAGCGGGCTGAGCACGGCCTGGGTCTGCGCCACGGCCAGCACGCCTTCGACTTCCCAGGCGGCGGGCTTGAGGCGGTAGCGGCGATAGATTTCCTCGACCACCGCGCGCTGCGTGGCCTGCGCCGATTCGCGGCTGCCGACGAAGCGCAGGCCCGAGGGCAGCAGCGGCCGCAGCAGCGGCAGGCGGTCGAGCACCACCTGCATGGCGGCGCCGGCGCCGGCGCGCACGCAGGCGCCATGCAGCAGGGTTTCGATACCCGAGTCGGGGAGGGCGGTGCCGGCGGTCCGGCGGCTGGGACGGCTTGCCATGGCCGCAGGATAACGCGATGGCCGGCCGGCGTGGCTTGGTAAACTGCGCATCCGCACCCGCCACGGCAGTTCCCATGGACTTCGACCGCTACGACCGCATCCGCCCGATCCGCTGGATGGGCGACCACCTGGCGCTGCTCGACCAGCGCAAGCTGCCGTTCGTGGTCGAAGACGTGGCCTGCGCCGACAGCGACGCCGTGGCGGCCGCCATCCGCGACCTGGTGGTGCGCGGCGCGCCGGCGATCGGCATTTCCGCGGCCTGGGGCGCGGTGCTGGCCGGCCGCGGCATCGAAGCCGGTGACGGCGCCGAGGCGCTTTCGAAGCTGGCCCCGGCGCTGGACCGGCTGCAGGCCGCGCGCCCCACGGCGGTGAACCTGATGTGGGCGCTGGCGCGCGTGCGCCGGGCGCTGCGCGTGGCCGGCGACAACTGGCGCGAGGTGCTCGAGTGCGAAGCCCGCGCCATCGAAGCCGAGGACCTGGCCGCGAACCGGCACATGGGCGCCCTGGGCGCGGCGCTCATCGAACCCGGCAGCGGCGTGCTGACCCACTGCAATACCGGTTCCCTGGCCACGGCGGGCTTCGGCACGGCGCTGGGCGTCATCCGCGCCGGCGTGGCCGAGGGCCGCATCGCCCGGGTATTCGCCAGCGAAACCCGGCCCTGGCTGCAGGGCGCCCGCCTCACGGTCTGGGAGCTTCTGCAGGACGGCATTCCCGCCACCCTGGTCGGCGATGGCGCGGTGGCCCACCTGATCAAGGGCGGGCAGGTGCAGTGGGTGATCGTCGGCGCCGACCGCATCTGCGCCAATGGCGACGTCGCCAACAAGATCGGCACCTACTCGCATGCCATCGTCGCCCGCCACCACGGCGCCCGCCTGATGGTGGTGGCGCCGTCGTCCACCGTGGACATGGAAACGGCCTCGGGCGAAGACATCGAAATCGAGATGCGCGACCCCGACGAACTGCTGTCCGTGGGCGGCGTGCGCATGGTCGCCGAGGGCGTGCAGGCCTGGAACCCGGTGTTCGACGTCACCCCCGCCGCACTGGTGGACGCCATCGTCACCGAGCGCGGCGTGGTGCACCAGCCGGACGCCAATCGCATGGCGGCCATGTTCGGGGCCCAATCGGTCGCCTAAGTGCTTGTTTTTGGCCGTCTAAACCGCCCCGCCAGAGGGCGGTTTCTGGTATGATTCCGGGCTACTGAAACGCCTGCCCACAGGCTCTGGAACGGAATCACGAATGGCAGACCTCGCGAAGGAAATCATCCCGGTCAACCTCGAAGACGAGATGCGCAGGAGTTACCTCGATTACGCCATGAGCGTCATCGTCGGCCGCGCCCTCCCGGATGTCCGCGACGGCCTCAAGCCGGTGCACCGCCGCGTCCTGTTCGCGATGAACGAACTCGGCGCGCACAGCAACAAGCCCTACTACAAGTCGGCGCGAATCGTCGGTGACGTCATCGGTAAATACCACCCGCATGGCGACCAGTCGGTGTACGACACCCTGGTGCGCATGGCGCAGCCGTTCTCGCTGCGTTACCTGCTGGTGGACGGCCAGGGCAACTTCGGTTCCGTCGACGGCGACTCCGCCGCCGCCATGCGTTACACCGAAGCGCGCATGTCCCGGCTCACCCACGAGCTGATGGCCGACATCGACAAGGACACCGTCGATTTCCAGCCCAACTACGATGAAAAGGAACAGGAGCCGACGGTCATGCCGGCGCGGTTCCCGAACCTGCTGGTCAACGGCTCGGCCGGCATCGCGGTCGGCATGGCCACCAACATCCCGCCGCACAACCTGGGCGAAGTGATCGACGCCGTCATCGCGCTCATCGAAGACCCGGAAGCCAGCATCTCCGACCTGATGCAGTACGTGCCGGGCCCGGACTTCCCGACCGCCGGCATCATCAACGGCGCCGCCGGCATCCACGCCGCCTACCATACCGGCCGTGGCCGCGTTCGCATCCGCTCCAAGGCCGAGGTCAACGAGGACAACGGCCGCGAAGCCATCGTCGTCACCGAGATTCCCTACCAGGTCAACAAGGCCCGCCTGATCGAAAAGATCGCCGAGCTGGTCAAGGAAAAGAAGATCGAAGGCATCTCGGAGCTGCGCGACGAGTCCGACAAGGACGGCATGCGCATCTACATCGAGGTCAAGCGCGGCGAGTCGGCCGAGGTCGTGCTCAACAACCTGTACCTGCAGACGCCGATGGAGTCGGTGTTCGGCATCAACATGGTGGCGCTGGTCGACGGCCGGCCGCAGATCCTCAACCTCAAGCAGATGCTCGAGGCCTTCGTGCGCCATCGCCGCGAAGTGGTCACCCGCCGCACCATCTTCGAACTGCGCAAGGCCCGCGCCCGCGCCCACATCCTCGAGGGCCTGACGGTCGCGCTGGCCAACATCGACGAGATGATCGAACTGATCAAGACCTCGGAGAACCCGGCCGTCGCCAAGGAGCGCATGCTCGCCCGCACCTGGCCGCCCGGCCTGGTCGGCGCGCTGCTGGCCGCCGCCGGCGCCGACGCCTCGCGTCCCGAAGACCTGCCCGATGGTGTCGGCATGCAGGCCGCGGGTTACCAGCTCACCGAGACCCAGGCCCAGCAGATCCTCGAGATGCGCCTGCACCGCCTCACCGGGCTGGAGCAGGAAAAGCTCACCGAAGAATACAAGCAGCTGCTCGAGGCCATCCGCGCGCTGATCGAGATCCTCGAGAACCCCGAGCGCCTGCTGCAGGTGATCCGCGAGGAACTGCAGTCGCTGCGCGCCGAATACGCCGACGAGCGCCGCACCGAAATCCGCCCGAGCGAAGAAGACCTCGACGTGCTCGACCTGATCGCGTCCGAAGACGTGGTGGTCACGCTGTCGCACACCGGTTACGCCAAGCGCCAGCCGCTCACCACCTACCGTGCGCAGAAGCGCGGCGGCAAGGGCCGTTCGGCCACGGCGATGAAGGAAGAAGACTTCATCGACCGCCTTTGGGTGGTGAACACGCACGACACGCTGCTTACGTTCACCAGCACCGGCCGGGTGTTCTGGCTCAAGGTCTACCAGCTGCCCGACGCCGGCCCGAACGCCCGCGGCCGTCCGATCATCAACTGGATCCCGCTGCAGGAAGGCGAGAAAGTGCAGGCGGTGCTGCCGGTGCGCGAGTTCGACGAACAGCGTTACGTTTTCTTCGCCACCCGCGACGGCACGGTCAAGAAGACGCCGCTGTCGGACTACTCGCGTCCGCGTTCCACCGGCATCTGGGCCATCAACCTCGACGAGGGCGACGGCCTGGTGGACGTGCAGCTCACCGACGGTGAATGCAACGTCATGCTGTTCGCCAGCAACGGCAAGGTCGTGCGCTTCGACGAGGGCGAGGTCCGGCCGATGGGCCGCACCGCCACCGGCGTTCGCGGCATGCGCCTGAAGGACGACGGCGAAGGCCAGGCCGCCAAGGTGGTCAGCATGATCGTCGTCGACGGCGATGGCGACATCCTCACCGCCAGCGCCAATGGTTTCGGCAAGCGCACGCCGGTGTCGGAGTTCCCGCGCAAGGGCCGCGGCACCCAGGGCGTGATCGCCATGCAGGTCTCCGAGCGCAACGGCACCCTGGTCGGCGCGATCCAGCTGACCGAAAAGCACGAAATCCTGCTCATTTCCGACCAGGGCACCCTGGTGCGCACCCGCGCCGCCGAGGTCAGCCAGGTCGGCCGCAACACCCAGGGCGTCACCCTGATGCGCGTGGGCAAGGACGAAAAGCTGATCGCGGTCGAACGCGTGGACGTGCTTGAAGTCGACGCCGAAGCCGACGACGGCGGTGGTCTCGAAACCGGCCCGGCCGGCGATGCCACCACCGAGGGCGACCAGCCCGGCGCCTGAGCCGGGCAGGGGCCCGTGAAAGGACGGGTCGCGCGGAACTCTCCGCGCGACCTGTACCCTAAGCCCGGAATCCCATGGAGCGCCTGATGATCCTGACCCGTCCCGCCGCGGCCCTGCTGGCCGCCTGCCTGGCCGTCGCCCCGAGCCTGGTTTCGGCCGACCCTGCCTCGTCCCCCTCCGTGGTCGCGCCCGACGCCCGCACCATCGGCGCGGCCCGCGACAAGGTGCTGCCGGTGGTGGTCAGCATCCTGACGGTGCGCGAGGACTTCAAGCAGGGCGAGCCGGTGCTTACCGTGTCGTCAGGCAGCGGCACCGTGGTTACGCCCGAGGGCCACGTGGCCACCAATGCCCATGTCACCCAGAAGGGCCGCAGCTTCCGCGTCGTCTTCGCCGATGGCCGGGAGCTGCCCGCGCGCCTGGTCGGCACCGACACGCTGTCGGACCTGGCCGTGCTGCAGGTCCAGCCGCCGAAACCGGAAACCTTCGCCCACGCGCAGTTCGCCGACACCCTGGACCTGGCGCCGGGCGATACGGTGCTGGCCATGGGCGCACCCTGGGGCCTTTCCAATTCGATGAGCGCCGGCGTGGTGAACAACCCGCGCCGCCTGCTGGTTTCGCTGTTCGACGATGAAGCCGACTACGAAGACCGCCTCGGTGCCGACGAACCAACCGGCCGCTATTACGCCTGGATCCAGCACGATGCCGCCATCGCCCCGGGCAACTCCGGTGGCCCGCTGGTGGATCTTTCCGGCCGCATCGTCGGCGTCAACACCCGCGGCATGATCTTCGGCGGCGACCTGGCGTTCGCCATCCCCGGCCCCGATGCCCGCGACGTCGTCGAGGCACTGATCGAACGCGGCGAGATCAAGCGTTCGCACCTGGGTTTCCGCCTGCGTTCGCTCAAGGGCACCGGCGAAGAGCAGGGCGTGCTGGTGAATTCGGTCGAACGCGGCTCGGCCGCCGAGAAGGCCGGCCTGCGCGCCGGCGACCGCATCGTATCGGTGGACGGCGCTGCGGTGAACGCGCTGCAGCCGGTGGACGTGCCGGCGCTGCAGCGGCGCATCGCCGAGCTTCCCATCGGTGCCGACGTGCGCCTGGGCATCGCCCAGGGCGACCAGCGCCGCGAACTCAAGCTCACCACCCGCGCCCAGCCAGAGGACCGCGGCGAAGAACGTGCCTTCGCGCCGTTCGGCGCCTCGCTGGCCGAGCTCACCGCGGCCATGGGCCGTCGCCGCAATCTCGAGGGCGAGCGCGGCCTGCTGGTCACCGGCCTGCGCCCCGGCGGCCCGGCGGCGATCGCGCGTCCGGCGCTCGAAGCCGGCGACCTGCTGGTCAAGGTCGATGGCAAGCCGGTGCCGGACCTGGCGGCGCTGGACGCCGTGGCCGGTGAGCCGCCGCCGGAAGGCCGCCCGCTGGTGGTCGAATACCGCCGCGGCCCCGAGCGCCGCATCGCGCTGCTGGTGCCCAAGCACGGCGACCAGATGCGGGTGCCGCTGCCGGAGCTGGACAAGGCCTGGTCGGGCGTCGAAGTGCAGCCCATCACCACGTCGCTGGCGCGCGAGCTTGGCCTGCCAGGCCCCGGTTTCCGCATCACCCGCGTCTACCCGGGCAGCCCGCTGGGCGAAGCGGGCGCGAAGATCGGTGACCTGCTGACCGCGATCGACGACGTTCCCCTGCGCGCCGGCAACGAAACGTCCGACCTGCCTTTCCACCAGCGCGTGCGCGACCTGGCGGTCGGCCAGCAGGTCACCATGCAGGGCAGCCGCGGCGACAAGGAACTGGCGCTGAAGGTCGCGCTGCGCGCCGCGCCGGCAAACACCGCCTCGCTGCGCACCCTGGCGCTGACCCGACTGCGCGCGCAGACCCGCGAGCTGGGGTTCTTCGACCGCGCGGCCCGCGACCTGCCGGCCAGCCAGCAGGGCGTGATGGTCGACGGCGTCGAAGCCGGCGGCCCTGCCGGCCTGGCCCACCTGCAGCGCGGCGACATCATCGTGCGCCTGGGCAAGCAGGCGGTCACCGACCTGGGCAGCCTGCGCACGGCGCTCGACGCCGCGCTCGAGAACGGCAATGGCCGCGTCATCCCCGTGCAGGTGCTGCGGGGCGCCGAAACCCGCATCCTTTACCTTGAACGCTACTGGCTCACGGAGACCCGCTGATGCTCTTCCGCCTGCTTACCCTGGCCCTGCTGCTGGGCTCGATGCCACTCCAGGCCGCGACCGCGGACGAGGAGTTCGACGATTACCGCGAGATCTTCGCCATGCTCGGCGAGCGCCATGCCGACGCCGTGGTGACGGTGAAGTTCGTGATGTCGGTAACCAACTCCGGCAACGAACAACGCGTCGAGGACCGCACCCAGGCCGTGCTGGTCAGCGCCGACGGCCTGCTGCTGGTGCCCGAGCGCACCATCAGCCTGGACTTTTCGAGCTTCCAGGAAGGCTCGCAGGGCGCGCCGGTGGCCAAGTCCAGCGACTTCCGGGTCCGCCTGGCCGGCAGCGACGAATGGCGCCCGGCCGACCTGGTGACGCGCGACAGCGCCCTGGGCTTGGCCTGGCTGCGCCTGCGCGACCCGCAGGGCGAACTGCCCTTCATCGACCTCTCGCGTGGCACCCCGGCCAAGCCGGGCATGGCGTTTTTCTCCGTGCTGCGCACCTCGGACGAATACGGCGGCGTCGCCGTGTTCCGCCCCGGCCTGGTGCTGGGCGAAACCCATACGCCGACCTTCCGCCTGCTGGTGGACGGCGTGCCGGGCCTGGCGTTTTCGCACGAGGGTCTGCCCATGGGCTACGTGGACGTGGACCTGGCCCAGCTGATGCGTTCGCGCAATACCGGCATCGGCATGGACATGGCCGACATGGTGCTGCGCATGATCCCGGTGGAAAAGGTCGCCGCCGCGACCGCCCAGGCGGCAAAGTTGCCGATCGCCGGCGAATAAACCCGCGCGGGCCTTGGCCGCCCGCGCACCGGCCTATACTGCGCGGGTCCCCCGTGGAGCCAGGCCATGCCCGTTCAATCCGTGCTTCGCCGCATCGCGGCGATCATCCTTGTCGCCACTGCCACGCTGCTGGCCACCGGCTGCCAGCGCGATGCCGGCCAGGTGCCGGAACTGCAGGGCGGCGCACCGGTGGATACGCGCACCGGCACGGATGAATTCGCGCTCGAGGGCGCGGGCCACGGTCGCCACGACGGCGCCACGGCCATCGAACTTCGTTTCACCCGGCCACTGGCCGCCGGCCAGGCCTTCGACGAACGCATCGCGGTCACCGGCGCCGACGGCGAGGTGGTGAAGGGCAGCTGGGTGCTGGACGACAGCGCCAGGGTGCTGCGTTTCCCCTACGTCGAAGCCAGCCGCAAGTACCGCGTCCGCCTGCGCGGCGCGCTGGCCGCGGCCGACGGCAGCACCCTGGGCAGCGACATCGAACGTGAGCTCGACACCGCGCCGGTGGATCCGGCCGTGGGCTTTGCCTCGCAGGGCAGCGTGCTGCCGGCCCGCGATACCCGCGGCCTGCCGGTGGTGTCGGTGAACGTGCCCGAAGTGGACGTCGAATTCCTGCGCGTGCGCGAGTCCGAGATCGCCAACTTCTTCGTCAGCTACCAGCGCGGCGGCCGGCGCGGTGGCTGGGACCTGTCCGACAGCCCCTGGCAGGACCGCGTGGCGATCACCCGGGTCGCCGAGCCGGTCTACCTCAACCGCTTCGTGCTGGGCGGCGCGCAGAACGAACGCCGCGTGTCCTACCTGCCGGTGCAGAACATCGCCGAGCTGCAGAAGCCCGGCGTCTATTTCGCGCTGATGCGCCGGGTCGGCGCCTACGACGAAGAATACGAAACCGCGATCTTCTTCATCAGCGACCTGGGCTTGCACCTTCGCGCCTACGGCGAGGAAGTGTTCGTGCACGCGGCCTCGCTCAAGTCCGGCGACCCCGCCGGCGACGTGCAGCTTGAAGTGCTGGGCCGCGACGGCAGCGTCGTGGTCGCCGCCCGCACAAATGCCGCCGGCAACGCCCGTGTGGCCTACACGCTCGATGCCGGCCACGTGCTGGTGGCCCGCAGCGGCAACGATGTCTCGGTGCTGCCGTTCAACCAGCCGGCGCTGGATCTTTCCGAATTCGCCGTAGCCGGGCGCGCCCAGGCCTGGTTCGACGTGTTCGCCTGGTCGGGTCGCGACCTGTACCGCCCCGGCGAAACCTTGCGTATTTCGGCGCTGATGCGCGATTACGACGGCAAGGCGGTCAAGCCGCAGCCGCTGTTCCTGGCGCTGCGCCAGCCCGATGGCAAGCTGTACCTGGAAACGAAGCTGGTGCCGGGCGAGGGCGGTTATTACGAATGGCAGCAGGCCTTGCCGCCGGAAGCGCCGACCGGTCGCTGGCGGGTCGAATTCCGCACCGCGCCGGGGGCAAAGGAAGTCGTGCAGGGCCTGAGCCTGCGCATCGAAGAATTCCTGCCCGAACGCATGCGTCTCGACCTCGATGCCCCGGAAACGCTGGCCCCCGGCGAGGCGCTGGCCCTGGCCGTCGACGCGGCCTACCTCTACGGTGCGCCCGCGGCCGGCAACCGGTTCACCGCGCGCCTGTCGCTGTCGCCGGCCCTGCATCCGGTCGAATCCTTGCCCGACCACCACTTCGGCGATCCCGGCCTGGCGATGCCGCGGGAGCCGCGCGACGTGGTCGACGCCAAGCTCGATGCCAAGGGCAGGCTTGCCGAAAAAATCGCGCTGCCCGAGGAAGTCGCCAATCCCGGCGGCCCGGTGTCGGTGCTGGTGGCCGGCAGCGTGTACGAAAGCGGCGGCCGGCCGGTGACCCGCACCCTGGCCCGCAGCCTGTGGCCGGCGCCGGTGCTGGTGGGCGTGCGGCCGCTGTTCGACGTCAAGGAAGGCGCGCCGGCCAACGGCAACGCCGGCTTCGAGGTGCTGCGCAGCAATTCCGCCGGTGAACTGGCCGAAGGCACGTTGGAAGTGAGCCTGGTGCGCGAACACCGCGACTACCACTGGCGTCGCGACGACAGCGGCTGGGCCTTCGAATTCACCGCCCGCCACGAAACCGTCGAGACCCGCGAACTGGCCGCACGTGGCAACGGCGGCACCCGCATCGATTTCCCGGTGGAGTGGGGCGAATACCGGCTTGAAGTCCGCGACCCGGCCACCGGCCTGGTGACGCGCCTGCCCTTCGTGGCCGGCTGGAGCTGGGACAACCAGAACCGTGGCCTCGATGCCCGCCCCGACAAGGTGAAGCTGGCGCTGGACAAGACCCATTACCGCGCCGGCGACCGCCTGGTGGTGACGGTGACGCCGCCGCAGCCGGGCCCGGGCCTGCTGCTGGTCGAATCCGACCAGCTGCTGCACGTGCAGCCGCTGGAAGCCAAACCCGGTGCAAGTTATGAACTCGAGGTCACCGAAGCCTGGGAACGCCACGATGTCTACATCACCGCGCTGGTGCTGCGCGGTGGTTCGGCGCTGGAAAAAGTGACCCCGGCGCGTGCGGTCGGCGTGACCCACGTGCCCATGGACCGCGGCGAGCGCCGCATCGAGGTCAGCGTCGAGGCGCCGGAACTTGCCGAGCCCGAAGCCGACCTGCCGGTGACCGTGTCCGCGCCGGCGCTGGCCGGGCAGACCGCCTGGGCGACGATTTCGGCGGTGGACCTGGGCATCATCAACATCACCCGCTTCCCGGTGCCCGATGCCGCCGCGCACTTCTTCGCGCAGCGTCGCCTGGGCGTCGAGGCCCACGATCTTTATGGCCGCGTGATCGAGAGTTTCGAAGGCGAATCCGCGCGCCTGCGCTTCGGCGGCGACATGGCCCTGGCGGCCCTGCCGCAGGCGCGTGGACCTGTTCGCCGGACCGGTGAAGCTTGATGCCCAGGGCCGAGCGACGGTGGCGCTGCCGGTGCCGGACTTCAACGGCACGCTGCGGGTGTCTGCGCTGGTGTATGGCGACGAGCGTTATGGCCAGGCCAGCACGGAAAGCGTGCTGCGCGCGCCGGTGCTGGCCGAACTCAGCGCGCCGCGCGTGTTGGCGCCGGGTGACCGCAGCACGGTCACGATCGACCTGCAGAACTTCACCGGCAAGGCCGGCGAATTCAGCCTGCGCCTGGGCACCGACGGGCCGCTGGCGGTCACCGGTGGCGCCCGCAAGGTGACGCTGGCGCCCGAAGCCCGCCAGACGCTTACGTTCCCGCTGACGGCCACCGAAGGCGTTGGCTTGGGCCTGCTGAAACTGCAGGTCGAAGGCGGCGGCCATTCGGTCAACCGCGAATTCGACCTGCCGGTGCGCCCGGCCTGGGGTTCGGTGGCGCGTTCGCGCGCGCAGTCGCTGGCCCCGGGCGCCACGCTGGCCCTGGACGCCAGCCTGGCCGAAGGCCTGATGCCGGCCACGGTGTCGGCGCGGCTCACCCTGGCCGCGCAGCCACCGGTGCCGTTCGCGCAGGCCCTGCGCGAGCTGCTCGACTACCCCTATGGCTGCGCCGAGCAGACGCTCAGCCGCGGCCACGCCGCGCTGCTGCTCGACCAGGAAACGGCCGCCAGCCTCGACCTGGCCGGCCTGGCCCAGGACGAACGCCGGCGCCGGCTCGAAACCAGCATCAGCCGCCTGGCGGCGCTGCAGGCCGACAGCGGGCACTTCTCGATGTGGGGCGGCAGCGACACCTCGCCGATCCTGACGCCGGCGATCGCCGAGTTCCTGCTGGCCGCGCGCGATGCCGGCTTCGCGGTGCCCGAGGCGATGCTGCAAAAAACCCTGGAGCGGCTCAACGAAGACCTGCTCTCGGGTGGCCTGCCGTTCTACGCCTACGACCAGTCCGAGCACCTGCGTTTTGCCTACCAGGCCCAGGCCGGCCTGGTGCTGGCCAGCCTCAACCGCGCGCCGCTGGGCACGCTGCGTGCGCTGCACGACAACCAGCGGCAAAACTCGCTCACCGGCCTGCCGCTGGTGCAGCTGGGCCTGGCGCTGTCGCTGCAGGGTGACAGCGCCCGTGGCGACGCCGCCATCCGCGAAGGCCTGGCCAAGGCCTCGAAGCGTCCGCGCTGGCTGGGCGACTACGGCAGCGACGTCAGCGACCAGGCCCTGGTGCTGGCGCTGCTGCGCGAACACGGGCGCGATACGGACGGCCAGGATGAGCGACTGCTGGCCCTGTCACGCGACCTGCAGGCACGCGGCAGCGGCAGCCCGGCCTGGTACAGCACGCGCGAGCAGATCGCCCTGGCGCGCCTGGGACGGCAACTGGCGCTCGACGGCGAGCGCACCTTCGCCGGCACCCTGGTGGCCGGTGGCGAAAGCAGCGAGCTCACGCCCGACCGCGTGCACGTGCGCAGCCTCGGCCATGCCGAGCTCGCCGCCGGTGTGCGCTTCACGGCGAAGTCGGAGGCGCCGGTGTTCAGCATCCTCGATGTCGCCGGCATCCCGCGGCGCGCGCCGGAGTTCGACGACAGCGCGATCAGCGTCGTGCGCAGCTGGCACAACCCCGACGGCAGCCCCTGGAAGCCGGGGCCGCTGCGCGAAGGCCAGGTGCTGGTGGCCGCGCTGCGCATCGAAGCGCGCGAGGCCATGCCCGACGCGCTGGTGGTCGATCGCCTGGCCGCCGGCCTGGAGATCGAAAACCTCAACCTCAGCGACCCGGAACAGTGGAACGGGGTGACGATCAACGGCATCACGCTGTCCGAGCGCGGTTTCTCCGCCGACCTGGCGCACGAGGAGTACCGCGACGACCGCTACGTGGCGGCGCTCAAGCTCTACCCCGGCCAGGCCGCGCACCTGTTCTACCTGGTGCGGGCGGTGACGCCGGGCACCTACGCGGTGCCGCCGCCGCAGGCGGAGGACATGTACCGGCCGGAACTGCGCGGGACCGGTCGCGCCAGCCCGGCCACGGTGACCGTCGGACCGCCCTGAGTGGCCGGCCGCCGGCTGCTGCTGGCCCTGGGCCTGTGGCTGGGCGGCTGGTGGCTGGCCGACCGCCTGCTGCCGCCGCCGCTGCCCGGCAGCGGTGGCGCCACCGTGGTGCTGGCCGCCGACGGCACGCCGCTGCGCGCCTTTCCCGACCGCGAGGGCACCTGGCGTTATCCGGTGACGCCGGACGAAGTCTCGCCGTATTACCTGCAGGCGCTGCTGGGCTACGAAGATCGCTGGTTCCAGCGCCACGGCGGCGTCAATCCGCTGGCCCTGGGCCGCGCCGCCTGGCAGCGGCTGCGGCATGGCCGCGTGGTGTCCGGCGGTTCGACCCTGACCATGCAGGTCGCGCGCATCCTCGAGCCGCACCCGCGCACGGTCGGCGGCAAGCTGCGGCAGGCGCTGCGCGCGCTGCAGCTGGAGTGGCGCCTGGACAAGGACCAGATCCTGGCGCTCTACCTCAACCATGCGCCCTTCGGCGGCACCGTGGAGGGCGTGGAGGCCGCCAGCTGGGCCTACCTGGGTAAATCCTCGCGCGAACTGTCGCGCGCCGAGGCGGCGCTGCTGGCGGTGCTGCCGCAGGCGCCCAGCCGCCTGCGGCCCGACCGGCACCCGGAAGCGGCGCGGCTGGCGCGCGACAAGGTGCTCGACCGCCTGGCCCGGCAGGGCGACTGGAGCCGCGCCGAGGTCGACGCCGCGCGCATCGAACCGGTGGTGTCCCGGCGCCTCCGGCCGCCGATGCATGCGGCGCTGCTGGCCCGGCGCCTGCACGCCGCTTTCCCCGGCGAAGGCCGCATCCGGAGCACGCTCGACGCCGACCTGCAGCGCAGCCTGGAAGCGCGCCTGGCCGCCTATTTCGCACCGCTGCCCGAGCGCAGTTCGGCGGCTCTGCTGGTGGTGGACAACGCCACGCTGGAAGCCCGCGCCTATGTGGGTTCGCTGGATTTCGCCGATGACCAAAGGCTGGGCCACGTCGACATGGTGCGGGCCGTGCGTTCGCCGGGCTCGACGCTCAAACCCTTCCTGTACGGCCTGGCCATGGACGACGGCCTGGTGCATTCGGAAAGCCTGCTGCTCGATGCGCCGCAGTCCTTCGGCAATTACCGTCCGTCCAACTTCGACCCGACCTTCAACGGCCCGGTGTCGGTGGCCGAGGCGCTGCGGCTGTCGCTGAACGTGCCGGCCGTGGACCTGCTCGACCGCGTCGGCCCTGAGCGTTTCACCGCGCGCCTGGCGCACGGCGGCGTCGGCCTGCGCCTGCCGCGCGGTGCCAGGCCCAACCTGTCGATCATCCTGGGCGGCACCGGCACGCGCCTGGAAGAACTGGTGGGCGCCTACGCCGCCTTCAACCGCGCAGGCCTGTCAGGCGAAGTGCGCTACACCCCGGACGCGCCGCTGCGCGAACGCCGGCTGCTTTCGGAAGGTTCGGCCTGGATCGTGCGCGAAATCCTGGAACAGCATGGCCGCCCCGGCCTTCGCGACGGCGTGGTGGACGCCTCGCGGCGCCAGCGCGTGGCCTGGAAAACCGGCACCAGCTACGGCTTCCGCGACGCCTGGGCGATCGGCAGCACGACCCGTTACACGGTGGGCGTCTGGGTGGGCCGGCCCGACGGCACGCCCCTGCCGGGCCAGTATGGGGCGATCACGGCACTGCCCCTGCTGTTCGAGGTGATCGACGGCCTGCCGCGCGACCCGCGCGACGGCCAGCGCCCGCCGATGCCGGCGAGCGTGGAAAAACGCGAGATCTGCTGGCCGCTGGGCCTGCCGCCGGACCCGCAGGCACCCGGGCTTTGCCACCGCCGGCGCGAAGCCTGGACCCTGGCCGGCCAGCTGCCGCCGACCCTGCCCGAACGCGAGGCGCGCACCTGGGGCGCGGGGCGCCTGGTGATCGACGTCGACGCGCGCAGCGGCCAGCGGCTTTCCGCCAGTTGCCGGGGCGATCCGGAGCGCAGCCGCCGCGAGATCGCGCGCTGGCCCAGCCTGGCCACGCCCTGGCTGCCGGCGAGCGAACGAAAAGCTTCGGCCATTCCGCCGCTTTCGGCCGACTGCGCGCCGGACGCGCTGGCGGGCCTGGAAAACCTGCGCATCGACGGGCCCGCCGAAGGCAGCCTGCTGGCGCCGCCGCCGGGCAGCAACCGGCCGCCGACGCTGCGCCTGCGCGCGCTGGGCACGGCGTCACGGGTGCAGTGGCTGGTGAACGGGCGCCTGGCCGGGGAAACCCGCGGCCAGGGCAGCTGGACGGTCAGCTTTGAACAAGCCGGGCCCCAGCACGTGACCGCGCTGGCGGATACCGGCGCCTGGGCCGAACTCAGGCTGCGCGTGCTTGACTAGGCCGCGGGCAGCTGCGCCAGCACGTAGTCGGCGGCCGAGACCTTGAATTCGCCGGGCGCTTCGACGTGCAGCTGCTTCACCACGCCGTCCTCGGCGTACAGGGCGAAACGCTTCGCGCGAAGGCCCATGCCGAAGGCGGTGGCGTCGAGCTCCAGGCCCAGGGCCTGGGTGAAGGCGCCATTGCCGTCGGCCAGCATGTGCAGGTCGGCGGGCACGTGCTGGTCCTTGGCCCAGGCGCCCATGACGAAGGCGTCGTTGACCGACAGGCAGGCCACCTCGATGCCACGTTCGCGGAAGGCGGCCATGTTTTCCACGTAGCCGGGCATGTGCTTGGCCGAACAGGTCGGGGTGAACGCGCCCGGCACGGCGAAGAGCACGACTTTCTTGCCGCCGAACAGCTCGTGGGTGTCAACGGCCTGGACCCCGTCGCGAAGTACGTTGAGGGTGGCCTTGGGAATCTTGTCGCCGACCTGGATGGTCATGGGGGGGCTCCGGAGTGGGGTGGGGTGGGGCGGAATGGCGCGCAACGTCTGGTTATATCGGAAGGCCCGTGGAAAGCAAATGGGTGATTAACCCCATGCCGGGCCCGGGGCTTGAAGCCGGGACGGGCGTCCCTATTTTCCTGGCATGGCGGCCCCGCGCCGCCGCAACCACGGAGACAAACCATGAGCCTGATCCGCTATTCCGCCAACCAGCCGCGTGCCCTGCAGGACGAGATCAAGCAGGTGTTCGACAAGTTCTTCAGCGGCGAGGCCGATGATGCTTCCAGCGTCGTGACGAGCCAGTGGATGCCGCGTGTGGACATCAAGGAAGAAGCCGACCGCTTCCTGATCCTGGCCGACCTGCCGGGCGTGGACCCCGGCGAGATCGAGGTGCAGATGGACAAGGGCATCCTGTCGATCAAGGGCGAGCGCAAGACCGAAGCGGTCACCGAATCCGAGCGCTACTCGCGCGTCGAGCGCGCCCACGGCGTGTTCTACCGGCGCTTCGCGCTGCCCGACAGCGCCAATCCCGAGGGCGTGACCGCCACCGGCAAGCACGGCGTGCTCGAGATCGCCATTCCCAAGCGGCCCGAGACCACCCCGCGCCGCATCCAGGTGTCGTGATGCCCCTGCGTGGGAGCGGCTTCAGCCCCGATGCCCCAGCCTGAGTAAACTGGACCCGCGGCCCTCGCGGGTCCTCTCTTTCCAAGGCCAGACCATGCAGTTCAAGGACTACTACGACACCCTCGGCGTCGAGCCGACGGCCGGCGAGGCGGAAATCAAGACCGCCTACCGCCGGCTGGCGCGCAAGTACCACCCGGATGTCAGCAAGGAAGCCGGGGCCGAGGAGCGGTTCAAGGCCATCAACGAGGCCTACGAAGTGCTGCGCGACAAGGAAAAGCGCGCGGCCTACGACCAGCTCAAGTCGCAGGGCTACCGCCCGGGCGAGGATTTCCGGCCGCCGCCGGATTTCGGCGCCGGCGGGTTTGGTGGCCAGGGCTTCCGCTTCGAGCAGGACTTCGGCGGCGGCGGTTTCAGCGATTTCTTCGAGTCGCTGTTTGGCGGCGGTGCGCGGCCGCGGGGTCGTCCCGAGCCGCCCGGCGACACCCGCGCGAAGCTGGCGATCCCGCTGGAGCTGGCCTACTCGGGCGGCAAGCAGCGCATCGAGGTGGACGGGCGCAAGCTCGAGGTCGGCATCCCGGCCGGCATCAGGCCGGGGCAGGTGATCCGGCTGGCCGGGCAGGGCCGCCATGGCGCCGACCTCAAGCTCGAGATCGACTACCGCCCGCACGCCGAATTCGAGGTGGACGGCCGCAACGTGCTCTACACCCTGCCGGTGGCGCCCTGGCAGGCGGCCCTGGGCACCACCGTCAGCGTGCCCACCCTGGGCGGCACGGTGGAGCTGCGCGTGCCGGCCGATTCCGACACCGGCCGCAAGCTGCGCCTGCGCGGCCGCGGCCTGCCGGGCAAGCCGGCGGCCGGCGACCAGATCGTCGAGCTCGAAGTGCGCGCGCCCAAGGCAAGCACCGACGCCCAGAAGGCCCTGTACGAACAGATGGCCGAAGCCTTCGACTTCGACCCGCGCCGGGCCTGAAAACAGAAAGGGCCCCGCGGGGCCCTTTCTTGTTGCAGTTCGGGGAAATCAGCCCGCGGAGAGCAGGCCGTTGATGACCTCGATCAACTGGGCTTCGTTGAAGGGCTTGGTGATGTAGGCCTTCGCGCCCTGGCGCATGCCCCAGACCTTGTCGGTCTCCTGGTCCTTGGTGGTGACCAGCACGATCGGGATGTGCGCGGTGGTCGATTCCTTGGAAATCGCCCGGGTCGCCTGGAAGCCGTTGAGGTTCGGCATCACCACGTCCATCAGGATCAGGTCGGGGACGTTGGCCTTGGCGGCTTCGACGCCGGCGGCGCCGTCTTCGGCGGTCAGGGCTTCGTGGCCCAGCTTTTCAACAATGCGCTTCATGCCCATCAGCTGGGACGGGGAATCATCGACGATCAGGATGCGTGCCATGAATGGGCCTCCAACAGGTATGGGGATTGTATGCCGGGGGGGCGGTCAGGGTGCAACCCGGGTCAGATACGGACGACCGTTCGTCCGAAGGATTGGCCGGCCAGCATGGCCGGGAAAACCTCGGGAAGCGTGTCCAGCGTGGCTTCCCGCGTGCAGATGGCGTCCAGATGCGCCGGTTTCCACGGGCCCGCCAGTCGCTCCCACACCTGCTCGCGCTGGGGGCGCGAGGTGCCGGCCGAGGCGATGCCGAGGATGGAAACGCCGCGGATGATGAAGGGCATGACCGTGGTATTGAGCGCGTGGCCGCCGGCCAGGCCACAGGCCGCGATGTTGCCGTAGGGCGAAATGGCGCGGCTGAGCCCGGCCAGGGTGTCGCCGCCGACGCTGTCGATGGCGCCGGCCCAGATGGCGGTTTCCAGCGGCCGCTGGCCCCAGTGCATGTCCTTGCGGTCGAGCACCTGCTTCGCACCCAGGCGGGTCAGGAAGTCGAGCTGGTCGAACTTGCCGGTGATGGCGTGGGCTTCGTAGCCGGCGCGGGTGAGGATGTCGATGGCCAGCATGCTGACGCCGCCGGTGGCGCCGGTGACGACCACCGGGCCCATGGCCGGGGTCTGGCCGTTGGCCTCCATGCGCAGCAGCGACAGGCCGGCGGTGAAACCCGCCGTGCCCAGGATCATCGCCTCGCGCAGGCCCAGGCCCGCCGGAAGCGGGATGGTCCATTCGGCCGGCAGCCGCACGAATTCGGAATAACCGCCGTCGCGGGTTTCCGACAGGCCCGAGCCGGTGCACAGCACCGGGTCGCCTTCCCGGAAACGCGGGTCGGTGGAGGCCACCACGTGGCCGGCGACGTCGATGCCACCAACCAGCGGGAAACGCCGCAGGATCTTGCCCTCGCCGGTGCCGGCCAGGGCGTCCTTGTAGTTGACGCTGGACCACTCGGCCCGCACCACTACTTCGCCCGGCGACAGGTCGTCGAGGCCGACCTGTTCGATGCCGGCGCGATGACCGCCTTCGCCGTGGATGCGGAACGCACGGAAGCTGGCGGGCACGGCCACGGCTCAGTTGGCCTTGTGGATGGCGCGCTTGTCGACCGCCATGGCGGCGTCGTGGATGGCTTCCGAAAGCGTCGGGTGGGCGTGGCAGATGCGCGCCAGGTCCTCGGCCGAACCGTGGAATTCCATGGCCAGCACGCCTTCGTGCACCAGCTCGGAGACGTTCACGCCGACCAGGTGCATGCCCAGGATGCGGTCGGTTTCTTCGTGCGCGATCACCTTCACGAAGCCCGCCGGTTCGCCCATGGCGACCGCACGACCAACGGCCGCGAACGGGAAGCTGCCGGTCTTGAACGGGATGCCTTCGTCCTTGAGCTGCTTTTCGGTCTTGCCGACCCAGGCGATTTCCGGCTCGGTGTAGATGACCCAGGGCACGGTGTCGAGGTTGACGTGGCCGGGCAGGCCGGCGATGAGTTCGGCGACCGCGATGCCTTCCTCGAAGCCCTTGTGCGCCAGCATCGGGCCGCGCACGCAGTCGCCCACGGCCCAGACGCCGTCGACGCTGGTCTTGCAGTGTTCGTCCACTTCGACCTGGCCGCGCTCATTGAGCTTCACGCCGCTGTCGTCGGCCAGCAGGCCCTTGGTGGCGGCCTTGCGGCCCACGGCGACCAGCAGCTTGTCCACGACCAGGGACTGGTCGTCCTTGCCGTCGTTGTAGGTCAGGTGGACTTCGTTCTTCTTGACCTCGGCCTTGCTGACCTTGGCGCCGAGCTTGATGTCCAGGCCCTGCTTCTTGAATTCCTTGAGCGCGACCCGGGCGGCTTCGGCATCGGCCGCGGCCAGGAAGTCGGGCATGGCCTCGAGGATGGTGACCTCGGCGCCCAGGCGCTTCCAGACGCTGCCCAGCTCCAGGCCGATGACGCCGGCGCCGATCACGCCAAGGCGCTTGGGCACGG